>NZ_JBFRSX010000034.1:68534-198554 GCF_041473835.1 Vibrio sp. 10N.222.55.A1
TCGCTACTCGCTACTCGCTTAGTGCGGATCTTCCGACCAACCATCGCTATCTGACATATCTGGTGCGCCAGCGATGCTGTTCTCTTCGTCTGCCCATTCACCGAAATCAATCATCTGACATTGCTTGCTGCAAAACGGGCGGTGCGGGCTTTGTTCGCCCCATTCAACGTCAGCATTACATTGAGGGCATTTAACGATGGTGATTTTCTTCGACATAGTGATTCTTAATTTGAAGGTGTAATAATAGTGAGTTTAGGCTCGAGTGAGGACTCAAGCCAAACTATAAAAGGAAATTAATTAGGTGCAGATTGCCAATTCAAATTCGATGTCTTGAGTACAGGCTTGCCCAGTTTCAAAGCTCATGAACTTAACAGCAAAGCGGTTCTTGTGACCGGAGATCATCGGGTAGGCACCGTATTGCATCGGAATAGAAAGACGAAGGATATTCGCTTCATCGGCATCGCTCTGGAAGAAGCCAGCACGAGCGATTTGCTCTTTGAAGTGACCCGTCTCTCTGGTGAGCTTCAACCACAGTGTTAGCGCTTCATACAGAGGCTGTAGGCTATCCATCCAAGCTTTGGCATCTCGCATTCTCTTATCGAGAGGAAGGTGCAGCCAATAATGCAGTGCGGGCAGATCAAAGCAGCATGAACCACCTGGAAGATTAAAGCGTTGGCGAATTGCACTTAGGAAGCGGTCTTCTTTAAGTGACTGGCCAAAACGCTCTGCCTGCATCAGATCACGATAGATGTTACCAATGTCATTAAGTAGTGATGTCAGCATCTCTTGATCGACACCTTCAACATCCAACCAACTTTTGTAGGTTACACGTTGCTTCTCAATATCTTTTGCGAGTTCGCTCTTGAGTTGGATCTGTTCGAAGATTTCAATCAGATCAAAGATGGAACGGAAAAAGAGTTGATACTGTTGAGCATCGGAAAATGTAGAAGACAAGTGTAGCTGCCTCAAGAGTGATTCGACTCTTAAGTAGATGCGTGTTTTCTCATTTAGAGGATGTTCAAATTTATGGGTGATCATCGAGCAAACCTTCATTCAACATAGTTCTATTCTGACCCATCTACTGTACTGATTGCCAGATACTTTTGATGTAAATCTGTGATTTGAGGCAAAAGTTCTTGGTTTTTAGTATGGTTTTTAATCACGTCATCTGCAACTGCTAAGCGTTGTTCTCTTGAAGCCTGTGATTTTAAAATTGATGCAACTTGTTCCTTCGAAACATTGTCACGACTCATTGTGCGTTCTATTTGCACTTCTGTAGGCACATCAACGATTAAAACGCGATCGGCCATGCCTTGCATTTGGTTTTCAACCAATAGCGGTGCGACTAATAAAGCATAAGGGGATGTGACTTTAGACAGGTCACTGTCAATTTTGTCGCGGATCATGGGATGAAGAAGATCATTGAGCCATTGTTTTTCGGTGGGATCAGAGAAGATTACTTCGCGCAGTTTAGCTCGGTTTAGCATGCCATCTTCAAGCAATATGTCTTCGCCAAAATGAGCGGCGATCTGTTTTAGGCCTTCGCTGCCCAATGCCACTACTTCGCGTGCCACGATATCAGCATCGACAATATCAATATTGAAATGCTGATTGAATAGGTTGGCTACCGTGGTTTTGCCACTGGCGATACCACCACTTAATCCGATAATGATTGCCATGATTAAATCCCTAGCACAGAAGTGAAATACCAACCCATGATGTCATTGCCCCACAATAGGCTTACCCAACCAGCTATCGCGAGGTAAGGACCAAATGGGAAGGCTTTATCGATGCCTTGCTGTTTCAGGCGAAGTTGAATCAAACCAAACACAAGGCCGACCAGCGAAGATAAAAGGATGATCATCGGTAGGTGTTGCCAACCAAGCCATGCACCAAGTGCAGCTAGGAGTTTGAAGTCACCGTAACCCATGCCTTCTTTACCTGTTAGCAATTTGAACAGCCAATAAACAGACCATAAAGCTAGGTAGCCAGCCATTGCACCAATCACTGAATCTTGAAGCGATACTGGACTGACGTTAAACAGAGCTAAAGCGATACCAGACCAAACTAAAGGTAAGGTGATTTGATCAGGGAGCAGCATGGTATCGAGATCGATAAAGGTTGCGGTAATCAATGCAAACGTGAAAAAGATCAGAGCGATGGCGTAATAACTGAAACCAAAATTACTAGCGACTGCGGTACAAAGGATTGCGGTAAGCAGTTCGACTAAAGGGTAGCGAGCACTGATTGGGTTAGCACAGCTATGGCACTTCCCCTTTAAGAACAGCCAGCTTAACACTGGGATATTGTCGACGATTCTTAATTGGGTTTTGCATTTCGGGCAGGTTGAACGAGGAATACTGAGATTAAACTTCCCCTCTGGCGCTGGAATTTTATATTGAGAGAAATACTCCGAGCACTCTTGTTGCCATTCTCGTTCCATCACAATCGGTAAACGGTGTATGACGACGTTGAGGAAGCTGCCAATAAGAAGGCTAAAAATGAAAGCTAATACGGGGAATAGCCAAGGATAGTAGTGAAATACTTCCATAGTGTCCTTTACCACTTGATCTATATGAGCAGAAGTTTGCTACTCATGGGTGTTTAGTTGCTTTTAACTATCCTAACACACTCATAAGATTAAAGATCGGTAAGTACATCGCAACCACAAGCCCTCCAACAACCGTTCCTAAAAACACGATGATCAATGGCTCTAAGATCTTGCCCAGATTATCGACGGTGTTGTCTACTTCAAACTCGTAAATCGAAGCCACTTTATTAAGCATATCGTCAAGGTTGCCAGACTCTTCGCCAATCATCACCATCTGTAACACCATTTCGGGGAAGGCATTGGTATTACGCATCGCGATATACATTGGCATACCTGCAGCTGTTTCACGATGAACCTCAATGATCGCCGATTCATAATGCAAATTGCCTGCGGTTTTTGCGGTGGTTTTAAGGCTCATTAGAATCGGGATACCAGAACTAAAACTGGTGGATAGGGTTCGACTGAATTTCGCAATAGAGGCTTTGGCCATCACGCCCCCAAGTACTGGGAAGCGTAATCCTAAACGACTGGCTGATAATCGAATCGAGTAAGAGCGCTGGCACAGTTGATGGACCAATAGCGCGAGCAAGCCAATGCCCACAGCAGTATAAAAACTGTAAGCCTGCATCCAATGTGACAGATAGAGTACCTGCTGAGTAAACCAAGGGAGATCGGCGCCAAAGCCTGAAAACATCGATTCAAATTCGGGAATAACCATGGTCAGCATTAGGTAAGAGACAGTCAGTGCAACAATGACCACCATCGCTGGGTAAATAAGTGCTTTTATAACCTTAGACTTTAGCTGTTCACTCTTTTCTCGATAAGTTGCCAAGCGTTCGAATACTTGCGCGAGATTACCGGAAAGTTCGCCCGTTGCGACTAAGTCGGTATACAGATCATCAAAGTGACGGCTTGCGGTTCGCATTGCTTTTGAGATTGGCGTTCCGGCTTCTACACCTTTGCAGATATGCGATAGAATCGATTTCATTTCAGCTTTGCGGTGATTGTCCGACACCAACTTGATGGCTTGTACGATAGGCACACCAGTGGCCAGCATGGTAGCAAGCTGCCGAGTCAAAATAGTGATGTCTTTGGCTTTTACTCTATGGGTTAAACGAGTGACGGCTGAAATACTTTTCTTTTTGATTTTCTTAATCTGAATATGCTGTTCTTTGAGCTTTTCTCGTACTTCCAATTCGGTGAGCGCTAACGTTTGCCCAGACACTTTCTTGCCTGAGCTGTTAATGCCTTTCCAGTGATAGCTTTTTAATTGTGATTGTTTGGACTTGCTACTCATTGGTGCTCCATTGGTTTATATGTACAGAACACGTTGCAGCTCTTGATAGCTGGTGGTGCCTTCAAGCAATTTATCTAGCCCCGACTCTTGCAGAGTTCTCATGCCTTCTCGGCGAGCCAAGTTTTCAATGGCCAACGCGTTCGGTTTGTCGATCAGGCTGCTTTTCAGTTGATCGCTAAACGGCATCACTTCATAGATACCCACTCGCCCCGAATAACCCTGGTTACACTCATTGCAACCTTGAGGACTCGCTTTGTAGATGGTTTGGCTGTTAGGAATGGAGTGACGCAGGAATATGTCCGGTGAATCGTCAGTTTCTTTGCAGTGGTTGCATAATCGTCTTGCCAGTCGTTGGGCGATAATCAAACTCAATGATGAAGCGAGGTTAAAGGGTTCTATACCCATATGTGCGAGTCGGGTGACGGTTTCTGCGGCGGAATTCGTGTGCAGTGTCGAAAGTACTAAGTGACCCGTTTGCGATGCTTTGATCGCGATTTCTGCCGTTTCCAAGTCGCGGATCTCTCCAACCATCACCACATCAGGGTCTTGTCGTAAAAATGATCGCAGAGCTTCCGCAAATCCAAAGCCGATCTTAGGCGTCACTTGTACCTGATTGATACCACATAGGTTAATTTCCACCGGATCTTCGGCTGTTGATATGTTGCGTTCAGTTGTGTTGAGCACTCGAAGGCCAGTATATAGGGAGACGGTTTTTCCGCTGCCGGTTGGGCCTGTCATTAAGATCATCCCTTGTGGGCGTTTCAGGGCATTGAGGTAGAGTGCTTTTTGATCTTCGCTGTAACCTAACTTATCGATATCTAGATTGGCCGCGCTGCTATCAAGCAGTCGAAGAACGATCTTTTCACCCCACAAGGTCGGCAAAGTTGATACACGCATATCTATCGCGAGTTCGTCGTTCAAGCGTAACTTAATACGACCGTCTTGAGGTAAGCGACGTTCAGCGATATCAAGCTTGGCGAGGATCTTTAAGCGAGCTGATAGACGACGACTTAAGTGAGAGGCGGGTTGTTGGATCTCGACAAGGATGCCATCACAACGCAGGCGCACGCGATAGTGCTCTTCGTAAGGTTCAAAATGAATATCTGATGCACCTTTACGCACCGCATCGACCAGTATCTGATTGATAAAGCGGCTGACAGGGGAATCGTCTTGGCTGAGATCTTCAATCGACGCTATCTCATCGTCAGACACCTCAACAAGATTGGCGAGTTCATCTTGAGTGATCTCTTTGCGTTTGGAATCTTGCCCTGAAATAGAACGGCCATACAGCTTGCGTATAGCGCCTTCTAATTCAGAGTAGTTAGCGACAACGAGTTCGATCTGCAATCCTGTCGCAAATCGAAAATCATCTTCAGCTTGCAAGTCGGTCGGATCGGCAGAGGCGAGAGTTAGGGTGGAGCTAGAGGCTGAAATCGGGATAGCACGGTACTTGGTAATTAGTTCACGAAGCCCTAATTGGTCACATAAGGCTTCGTAATCAACATTAGCAAGTTGTAATAACGGTAAGCCGAAGATGGTTTTAATGTTGTTTGCTAAGGAGTCGCCGGTGAAGAAATCTAGAACGAGTAAAGCTTCGGGTGCTGAGACACCCGAAGCTTGTACATGTTCCGCCACGGATCGTTCTTGAGTCAGGCTAAGTAAGCCAGCCTGACGGAGAATTGTAGGGAGAGCCATATTCACTTAGCTAACAGCCTTTTAAGTTGAGCCCTGTAACAGAAACTGAGCAGCTCCATAATCCTGTTGTTGCGTCTTTAGCTAACGTAACTTTTTCAGTGCTGCCTAAGGCACTTGCTGTACCATCGAATGTAAATGTAGCAGTAGCTCCGGAAGCACCGCTATCAGCTAATGCAATTGTACCTAGCTTATTCATATCGGCTGCAGCTCCAATTGTTGGGAGATCAGTATCAGAAGGGAATCCACCTGTATCAGCTACAAAAGTATCAATATTTGTGGTCAAAGATTTTAGCGTAGCTAGTCCAGCTGCAGCTTCAGACTTTTTAATATAGTTTTGGTATTGGGGAATTGCTATAGAGGCCAAAACACCTATCACAGCCACCACAATCATCAATTCAATCAGCGTAAAACCTTTCTGATTCGTTCTCTTGTTTTTGTTATTCATTGTCTAATTCCATTCTTTAGTTTGTTTCAGCGCAAGCACTGGTTGATTGAGAGAATAGAAGTCGAGATGGGGAAGTGGAATGGTGTTCAGGTGTGGTCGCGAGTGGTTTTGTATTTATTAGTGTGGTGTTTCATATAGCGCACAAATTTATGCGATCAACTTAAATAACTGCCTGAAATACTGATAATTAAGGCAATAAAAAAAGGCACTATCATCAACAGTGCCTTTACAGAAATTATTTATTATTCAGTCAATTACGCTTTGAATCTCATTGATAAATCCATTGCTTTTAGGTGCTTAGTTAACGCGCCTACAGAGATGTAATCAACGCCTGTTTCAGCGAACTCTGCAATCGTATCTAGAGTCACGTTACCAGAGTTTTCTAGTGCTGCTCGTCCTGCGTTGATTTTAACGGCTTCACGCATCATGTCTGTGGTGAAGTTGTCTAGCATGATGATGTCTGCGCCAGCGCTGATCGCTTGCTCTAGCTCTTCTAGGCTTTCGGTTTCAACTTCTACTGGTTTACCTGGATTCAGCTCCTTTGCAGTAGAGATAGCCTTCTCAATACCACCACAAGCGATGATGTGGTTTTCTTTGATTAGGTAGGCATCGAAAACACCGATACGGTGATTGAAACCGCCACCACAAGCCACTGCGTATTTTAGTGCACTACGTAGGCCAGGAATCGTTTTGCGAGTGTCTAACAGGCGGCACTCTGTATGTTTGATTTTGTCTGCGTAGATAGCCGTAGTCGTCGCACAGCCAGATAGCGTTTGAATGAAGTTCATTGCGTTACGCTCACCCGTTAATAGCGCGCGTGCTGGGCCTGTTAGCGTGCAAAGCGTTTGGTTTGGTTCAACTTTGTCGCCATCTTCTACATTCCACTCGATAGTCACTTCACCGCCCAGTTGCTTAAACACTTCATCAGCCCACGCTTTACCACAGAACACACCGTGCTCACGGGTAATGATGGTTGCGCTGTTGATTGCGTCTGCAGGGATTAGACTTGCTGTGATGTCAGCCGCTGGATCTAACGTGCCACCTAGATCTTCTTTGATGGTCTCAGCGACTGCACGAGTGATCTCTAGAGGCAGTTGCTCTTTTAAGTAGTCAAGGCGTTGGTGGCTGTTATGTGTGTTTTTCATCGCAAATCTAATCTTGAAAGGGAGTGGGAATGGAATGATACTCTTGCTTAACTTCAAATTAAAGAGGCTAGCGCGACTGCTCTATGGGCAAGGTCACATCTTATTGTGCTAGCAGAAAAGAAAGTGAGACCAAGATGACGATCAGCTCCAACGGATGGTACGACAACGCTCGGCATGTTCCTTCCCCGTATTTTGATGCTAGACCTAGTGTCGAGGATATCTCTCTGCTGGTGGTTCACAACATTAGTTTGCCTCCGGGGCAATTTGGTGGGCCTTACATCGAACAGTTTTTTACAGGCAAGCTAGACCCGTCGGAACACCCATTTTTTAAGGTGATTCACCAAATGGGCGTATCGGCGCACTGCTTGATTCGTCGTGATGGCGAAGTGGTGCAGTTCGTTTCGTTCTTAGACCGAGCTTGGCATGCCGGCCATTCGAGCTTTGCAGGGCGTGACAGATGTAATGATTATTCGATTGGTATTGAACTCGAGGGCAGTGACTTTGTGGCGTATAGCGAGCAGCAGTATCAAGCGCTTGCCCAATTAACAGAAACGATTGTATCCACTTTTCCTCAAATCACCACCGAACGCATCACGGGCCATCAATATATAGCGCCTCTGCGTAAAACTGACCCTGGCTTGGTGTTCGATTGGAAGAAGTTTAAAGGAAAGCTAAAAGCTTAAGTCTTAGTTTTTGGTTATGACCTTACCGCTGTTGGGCGTTGAATAGTCAACGCCTAGCATAATGAGTTGTGAATTTTTGTTGTTGCTATGTAAAGAAAGTGGTGGAGAGAAGATCATCGATAAATTGAGAGTGTGACGAGCTTATCAAACACCCATTTATTAAAGTTTATGAACAGAATTTCCACCCTAAATGTGCGCTTGGTTCGATTTTTAAACAAGTGGCACTAATCTTTCTGAAACAATTCATTTTTATCCTGAAACTTTCTAGCACGAAACCTCCCCAAAAGTATTACCCCTGTAAATGGTAAGACCAATTTGGTTGCTGTTTTAAATTTCATTTGTTAAATCATGGTTAATTCATGCTGCATTCTATGATGCAGGTCAATTTTAGGCTGGACAGTGGCGTTTTAATTATGTTAATTTCTGCCCAACTTAAAATTGGTATTACCAATTGTCAGCGAAGAAAAAGAAGAACAACAAACTATGGCTTATCAAAGGATTCGTCAGCCAAAACTCTCCGATGTTATCGAACAAGAGTTAGAAAGGTTGATAGTGGAAGGAACACTGGCTCCAGGGCAGCAGCTGCCGCCTGAGCGCGAACTGGCGAAACAGTTCGATGTGTCTCGTCCTTCGATCCGAGAAGCGATACAACGTTTAGAAGCAAAACGCTTGCTTACTCGACGTCAAGGTGGAGGTACGTTTGTTAGCGAAAATATCTGGAAAAGCTTTTCAGATCCTTTGCTTAATTTGTTGTCGTCCCATTCTGAAACCCAACTAGACTTGTTGGAATCGCGTCATGCGATGGAAGGGATTTCGGCTTACTTCGCGGCATTGCGTGGCACTGATGAAGACTTTGCTCGAATTCAAGCATGTCAAGAAAAAATTCGCGGTGCGCAAGATAAGGGTGATATTGAAGCCGAATCTGCAGCAGTGATGGCTTTTCTTATTGCTTTAACAGAGGCAGCGCACAATGTGGTGTTATTGCACATTGTTCGTAGCTTGGCTCCGTTACTCGAACAAAATGTCTTAGAAAATTTAAAGCTGTTGCATCGTCGTAAAGACGTTGTGGAGAAAGTGAGTATACATCGAGCTAACATTGTAGATGCGATTGTTTCAGGGCAGCCAGAACAGGCACGTGAAATGTCACACTCTCATTTAGCTTACATCGAAGAAACATTGCTGGATTTGACGAAGGAAGAGTCGCGCCGCGAACGTTCTCTACGTCGAATTCAACAGGGTAAATAGCCGTAATACTTCGGCTTTTTACGTGTTTAGTAGAATCCAACTAACAAAAAGGATAGATCGCCATGTCTGACATGAAGCATGACGTTGATGCTCTGGAAACTCAAGATTGGTTAGAAGCTCTTGAGTCAGTAGTACGTGAAGAAGGTGTAGAACGTGCACAGTTTTTACTAGAACAAGTTCTAGATAAAGCACGTTTAGATGGTGTTGATATGGCTACAGGCATCAACACAAACTACATCAACACAATTCCAGCAGCACAAGAGCCAGCTTACCCTGGTGACGTAACTCTTGAGCGTCGTATTCGTTCGATTATTCGCTGGAACGCAATCATGATCGTATTGCGTGCTTCTAAGAAAGACCTAGACCTTGGTGGTCACATGGCTTCTTACCAGTCAGCAGCAGCGTTCTACGAAGTATGTTTCAACCACTTCTTCCGTGCTCCAAACGAGACAGACGGTGGCGATCTAGTTTACTACCAAGGTCACATCTCTCCAGGTATCTACTCTCGTGCATTCGTTGAAGGTCGTCTAACTGAAGAACAGCTAGATAACTTCCGTCAAGAAGTTGATGGTAAAGGTATCCCTTCTTACCCGCACCCGAAACTGATGCCTGAGTTCTGGCAGTTCCCGACAGTATCTATGGGTCTTGGCCCTATCTCTGCTATCTACCAAGCGCGCTTCCTTAAGTACCTTGACGGCCGTGGCCTGAAAGAAACTTCAGCGCAACGCGTATACGCGTTCCTAGGTGACGGTGAGATGGATGAGCCAGAATCACGTGGTGCTATCTCTTTCGCTGCGCGTGAGAAGCTAGACAACCTATGTTTCCTAATCAACTGTAACCTACAGCGTCTAGACGGCCCTGTAATGGGTAACGGTAGCATCATCCAAGAACTTGAAGGCCTATTCAAAGGTGCAGGTTGGAACGTTGTTAAAGTTATCTGGGGTAGTAACTGGGATTCTCTACTAGCTAAAGACACTACTGGTAAGCTTCTTCAACTAATGAACGAAACTATCGATGGTGACTACCAAACATTCAAATCTAAAGATGGCGCATACGTACGTGAGCACTTCTTTGGTAAGTACCCAGAAACAGCTGCACTAGTTGCAGACATGACTGATGACGAAATCTTCGCTCTTAAGCGTGGTGGTCACGATTCTTCTAAACTGTTTGCTGCATTCAACAATGCTAAAGAGACAAACGGTAAGCCAACTGTAATCCTAGCTAAGACTGTTAAAGGTTACGGCATGGGTGATGCAGCTGAAGGTAAGAACATTGCACACGGTGTTAAGAAAATGGACATGACTCATGTTCAACACCTACGTGATCGCCTAGGCCTAGAAGACATCCTTTCAGATGAGAAGATCGCTGAACTTCCTTACCTGAAATTGGAAGAAGGTACGCCTGAGTACGAATACATGCACGCTCGTCGTAACGCTCTACACGGTTACACACCTGCACGTCTTCCTAAGTTTACTCAAGAGTTCAAGGTTCCTGAGCTAGACGCATTCGCACCTCTACTAGGTGAACAGAAGCGTGATATCTCTACAACTATGGCTTATGTACGTACGCTAAACATCCTTCTTAAAGATAAGAACATTGGTAAGAACATCGTTCCTATCATCTGTGATGAAGCTCGTACATTCGGTATGGAAGGTCTATTCCGTCAGGTTGGTATCTACAACCCACACGGTCAAGAATACACACCTGAAGATAAAGGCATCGTTTCTTACTACAAAGAAGCAACGTCTGGTCAAGTTCTTCAAGAAGGTATCAACGAACTAGGTTCTATGGCTTCATGGGTTGCTGCTGCAACTTCATACAGCACAAACGATCTACCGATGATCCCGTTCTACATCTACTACTCAATGTTCGGTTTCCAACGTATTGGTGACATGGCATGGCTAGCAGGCGACCAACAAGCTCGTGGCTTCCTACTAGGTGCTACTGCAGGTCGTACAACACTGAACGGTGAAGGTCTACAGCACGAAGATGGTCACTCGCACATCCAAGCGAACACTATCCCTAACTGTATCTCTTACGACCCAACGTTCGCTTACGAGCTAGCGGTAATCATGCAAGACGGTATCCGTCGCATGTACGGTCCTGAGCAAGAGAACGTTTACTACTACCTAACAGTAATGAACGAGAACTACGCAATGCCAGCAATGCCAGAAGGCGCTGAAGAAGGCATCCGTAAAGGTATCTACAAGCTTGAATCTCACGCTGGTGCTAAGGGCAAAGTTCAACTAATGAGCTCTGGTACTATCATGAACGAAGCGCGTAAAGCGGCTGAAATTCTAAGCGAAGAGTACGGCGTAGCATCTGACGTATTCTCAGTAACGTCGTTCAACGAACTAACTCGTGACGGCCAAGCGGTAGAGCGTGACAACATGCTTCACCCAGAAGCTGAAGAGAAAGTACCGTACATCACGACTGTTCTTGGTAAAGAACCTGCAATCGCAGTGACTGACTACATGAAGAACTACGCTGAGCAAGTACGTGCGTACATGCCAACTGAGTCTTACAAAGTACTTGGTACAGATGGTTTCGGCCGTTCTGACAGCCGTGCAAACCTACGTCGTCACTTCGAAGTGAACGCTGGCTACATCGTAGTTGCAGCTCTAACTGAACTGGCTAAACGTGGTGACATCGAGAAATCTGTAGTTGTTGAAGCAATTGCTAAATTCGATATCGACACTGAAAAAACTAACCCGCAATACGCATAAGACTGGCATTAAGGTAGGTAAATACAATGACAATCGAAATTAATGTACCAGACATCGGTGCTGACGAGGTTGAAGTAACTGAGATTCTTGTAAACGTTGGCGACAAGGTTGAAGAAGAGCAGTCACTGATCACTGTTGAAGGCGACAAAGCTTCAATGGAAGTTCCTGCGTCTCAAGCGGGTATCGTTAAAGAAATCAAAGTAGCGGAAGGCGATTCTGTTTCTACTGGTTCTCTTATCATGATCTTCGAAGCGGAAGGTGCTGCAGCAGCACCGGCTGCTCCAGCAGTTGAAGCGGCGGCACCAGTTGCAGCTGCTCCTGCAGCGGCGGCTGAGCTTAAAGAAGTTCACGTTCCTGACATCGGCGGTGATGAAGTTGAAGTAACTGAAATCATGGTTGCTATCGGTGACGCAGTAGAAGAAGAACAATCTCTTCTTACTGTTGAAGGTGACAAGGCTTCAATGGAAGTTCCTGCACCATTCGCTGGTATCGTTAAAGAAATCAAGATCGCTTCTGGTGACTCAGTATCGACTGGTTCTCTAGTAATGATTTTCTCTGTAGAAACAGGTGAAGTAGCGGGCTCTGGCGCTCCAGTTGCAGCAGCTCCTGCTCCAGCGGCGGCACCAGTTGCAGCGGCTCCAGCAGCATCAGCTGAAAAAGAAGTAAACGTTCCTGATATCGGTGGTGACGAAGTAGAAGTTACTGAAATCATGGTAGCGGTTGGCGATACAGTAGAAGAAGAGCAATCTCTAATTACTGTTGAAGGCGACAAAGCTTCAATGGAAGTTCCTGCACCATTCGCTGGTACAGTAAAAGAGATTAAGATTGCAGCTGGCGACAAAGTGTCAACTGGCTCTCTAATCATGACTTTCGTCGTGGCCGGCACTCCGGTTGAAGGCGCAGCGCCTGCTCCTGTTGCAGCACCTGCACAAGCAGCAGCTCCAGCGGCGGCACCGGCTCCTAAAGCAGAAGCACCTGCAGCGGCTCCAGCAGCTGGCGACTTCCAAGAGAACGGTGACTACGCGCACGCTTCTCCAGTAGTTCGTCGTCTAGCTCGTGAATTCGGCGTTAACCTTTCTAAGGTTAAAGGTACTGGTCGTAAGAGCCGTATCCTTAAAGAAGACGTTCAGTCTTACGTTAAAGATGCACTTAAGCGTCTTGAGTCTGGTGCAGCTGCATCTGGCAAAGGCGGCGACGGTTCTGCACTTGGTCTACTACCATGGCCAAAAGTTGACTTCAGCAAGTTCGGCGAAACTGAAGTTCAGAAGCTTTCTAAGATTAAGAAGATCTCTGGTGCTAACCTGCACCGTAACTGGGTAATGATCCCTCACGTTACACAATGGGACAACGCAGACATCACTGAGCTAGAAGCATTCCGTAAAGAACAGAACGCAATCGAAGCGAAGAAAGACACTGGCATGAAGATCACTCCACTTGTGTTCATCATGAAAGCTGTTGCTAAAGCGCTAGAAGCATTCCCAGCGTTTAACTCTTCTCTTTCTGAAGATGGCGAAAGCATCATTCTTAAGAAGTACGTAAACGTGGGTATCGCTGTTGATACACCAAACGGTCTAGTTGTTCCTGTCTTCAAAGACGTGAACAAGAAAGGCATTTACGAGCTATCTGAAGAGCTAATGGCTGTTTCTAAGAAAGCACGTTCTGGTAAGCTAACAGCGGCAGACATGCAAGGCGGTTGTTTCACAATCTCTAGCCTTGGTGGTATTGGCGGCACTGCATTTACTCCAATCGTAAATGCTCCAGAAGTAGGTATCCTAGGTGTATCTAAGTCTGAAATTAAGCCAGTTTGGAATGGTAAAGAGTTCCAACCACGTCTACAGCTTCCACTGTCTCTATCATACGACCACCGTGTGATCGATGGTGCTGAAGGTGCACGCTTCATTACTTTCCTAAACAGCGCACTATCTGACATTCGTCGTCTAGTACTGTAATTGAGAAAGTAATTATTAAGGTGACTTTCGGGTCACCTTAATTCTTTATATAAAGACTATTTTTAGACAACAGTTTCCTGCATTTCTCATAATCTGATGGGGAATTGTTGTCTAGCTCACAGGCTAACTTAAAGCTACTTTCACACTGTTAACATCTCTGTAAAATGTTTCCTGTTTGAAAGCCCAATAATTTTAAGAACATCTACTCAGCCTGTTAGGGATAATGACTACAAGAGGTCACAATGAGCAAAGAAATTAAAGCCCAAGTTGTTGTACTTGGTTCAGGTCCTGCTGGTTACTCAGCGGCATTCCGTTGTGCGGATTTAGGTCTAGAAACAGTACTAGTTGAACGTTACAGCACTCTTGGTGGTGTATGTCTAAACGTTGGTTGTATTCCATCAAAAGCACTTCTTCACGTTTCTAAAGTAATCGAAGAAGCTAAAGCGATGGCAGAGCACGGCGTTGTATTCGGCGAGCCACAAACGGACATCAACAAGATCCGTATCTGGAAAGAAAAAGTAGTTGATCAACTAACTGGCGGTCTTGGCGGTATGGCTAAGATGCGTAACGTTACTGTTGTTAACGGTTTCGGTAAGTTCACTGGTCCTAACAGCATTCTTGTTGAAGGCGAAGGCGAAGCAACAACTGTTAACTTCGACAACGCAATCATTGCTGCGGGTTCTCGCCCAATCAAACTTCCTTTCATCCCACATGAAGACCCACGTATTTGGGATTCTACGGATGCACTAGAACTAAACGAAGTACCTGAAAAACTGCTTATCATGGGCGGCGGTATCATCGGTCTTGAGATGGGTACGGTTTACCACTCTCTAGGTTCTAAAGTTGAAGTTGTAGAGATGTTCGATCAAGTTATCCCTGCTGCGGATAAAGACATCGTTAAAGTTTTCACTAAGCGCATTAAGAACAAGTTCAAGCTAATGCTTGAAACTAAAGTGACTGCTGTTGAAGCAAAAGAAGACGGTATCTATGTTTCAATGGAAGGCAAAAAAGCACCAGCTGAAGCTGAACGCTACGATGCTGTTCTTGTTGCTATCGGTCGTGTTCCAAACGGTGCACTTATCGACGCTGAAAAAGCGGGTATCGAAGTTGATGAGCGTGGTTTCATCAATGTTGATAAGCAAATGCGTACTAACGTTCCTCACATCCACGCGATCGGTGACGTTGTTGGTCAACCAATGCTTGCTCACAAAGGTGTGCATGAAGGTCACGTAGCTGCTGAAGTTATCTCTGGTAAGAAGCACTACTTCGACCCTAAAGTAATCCCATCAATTGCGTACACTGAGCCAGAAGTTGCTTGGGTAGGTAAGACTGAGAAAGAAGCGAAAGCGGAAGGCATCAATTACGAAGTTGCTACTTTCCCTTGGGCTGCTTCTGGTCGTGCAATCGCTTCTGACTGTGCAGATGGCGTTACTAAGATGATCTTCGATAAAGATACTCATCGCGTAATCGGTGGTGCTGTTGTTGGTACTAACGGTGGTGAACTTCTTGGCGAAATCGGCCTAGCAATCGAAATGGGTTGTGATGCAGAAGATATCGCACTTACTATCCACGCTCACCCAACTCTACACGAGTCTGTTGGTCTAGCTGCGGAAGTATTCGAAGGTTCAATCACTGACCTTCCAAACAAGAAAGCAGTGAAAAAGAAGAAGTAATCCTTCTTTAGCCACTCGCTAATGTTTTTAAAAGCCGCTGATTCGTCAGCGGTTTTTTTATGTCTGAAGAAAAGAGCAGGAACGTTTCACTCCGAGATGCGAGTACGCTGCGCTTCGGGATGCGAAGAGACATTCCATTCTACAAAAAAGGGTTGGCCCATTAGGCCAACCCTTAAATTATTTACTCGAATCTACTTATAAATGCACAGCATGTTCAAGTAGCTATCCGTTAAGCTTGAAAGCTCTTCTGGCGTTTCTACACGTTTTGCTTGGATGAATAGCGAGTAGCAAATGCCGTGGAATAGATTGGCTAGATGTTTAGGATCGTGATCGTCACAAACTTCGCCACGTTCAATCGCTTTGCTAAACATGTTTTGTACTAACATTTGGTTAGTGCGGTTCGTTGTTACGAATAGCGGCCATACTTCATCACGAGTCGAAGCGCTCCATTCGAACCACACATTTAACCAATGGCTATCTTGAGCCACTAACGTCACCATTTCAGTCGCAATATTATGTAGGTTTTGTTTTGCGTGAATATCCAGATCGATATTGTCTGAAAGGAAGTTAGAGAATTGGCGTACAACGTGATTTAGTACTTCATCAACCAGATCTTCACGGGTAGGGAAGTAGTTAAATACAGTTGCGACAGACACCTGAGCGATGTCTGCAATATCAGCGTGTCCACCACGACCGATACCGCGGCGAGAGAATACCTCAAGAGCGATTTCCATCAATTGAAGTTTTCTTTTTAAAGGTGAAAGCCTAGTTCTAGGTCTCTTAGATATTGAGTCCATTTTATTTTCCTTGCCAACGAAATTTTTATATTAATGATTTTATTATTATTTAAGCCAAGATGAGTGTAATGGTGCATATGCGAATGGTCAATCCTTTCAGCTTGTTTTATAGACAGTTACATCAAACTTGATACATAAAGCGTGATCAGCATTGATGTGAAAGGAGACGAGTATTGGATAAGGCACCAGCGCACATTTCGTTGAGAATCTGACAGTAAATTCGAACCATAAGGTGGTGTGGGTATTTGAGCAGTGCTAGACTTACGCACAAAATTGAGCGACACAACTGACGAAACTGTCAACATTCGTCGCAATCACCAAATAGAATGAGAGCAGTATGAAGCATACAGTTGAAGTCATGATCTCTGAGCAAGAAGTTCAGGATCGAGTGAACGAACTAGGCAAACAGATCACGGAACACTACAATGGTAGTGAAGATCTAGTTTTAGTTGGCTTATTGCGTGGATCTTTTGTCTTTATGGCAGATCTTGCTCGTGCTATCGATTTAACTCACCAAGTTGATTTCATGACCGCGTCTAGCTACGGCAACGGCATGGAAAGCTCACGTGATGTTCGTATTTTGAAAGATCTTGATGATGATATCCAAGGTAAAGACGTTCTACTTGTAGAGGATATTATCGATACAGGTAACACGCTGACTAAAGTAAAAGAGATTCTGAGCCTACGTGGTCCTAAGTCTATCGAAATTTGTACGCTATTAGACAAGCCTTCTCGCCGTGAAGTGACTGTCGATACAAAATGGATTGGTTTTGAGATCCCAGACGAGTTTGTTGTTGGTGTTGGTATCGACTACGCACAAAAATATCGTCACCTACCGTACATCGGTAAGGTAGTACCTCAAGAGTAATCATTACGCTTGTGGTTTAGAAGTCATTAAAAAGCCCGCTTGATGCGGGCTTTTTGTATATATGACGGAATGGGTTAGCTTTGTTGACTAAGAAGAGGCGTCGTTAAGATCTTGTTTAATGCATCTAAGTGACTGTTCTCTAAAGTATCGTTACTTGAGCAACGTACGCCAAGGTCCTGTAGCTTGCCATCGCCAATACCATAAACCACACCATGGATTTCAACGTCTTGGCCACGCTCCCACGCATTTTGCATAATGGTTGAGTTACCTAGGTTATAAACCTGTTCTGCGACGTTAATTTCGCATAACTTGTCACCCCATTGCTCACGAGGAAGCCCCTCGATTTGCTTGCGGTATTTTAGGTAATTGTCACGGATGTGCAGTAACCAGTTGTTGATAAGACCAAGTTTAGGGTTATCAATCGCCGCGTTAACACCGCCACAACCGTAGTGACCACAGACAATAATGTGTTTCACTTTAAGCACATCTACTGCGTACTGAACAACAGATAGACAGTTTAGGTCTGTATGAACCACTTGGTTGGCCACGTTTCGGTGAACAAACAGTTCTCCAGAATATAAGCCAGTCAGGCGCTCGGCTGGAACTCGGCTATCTGAACAACCTATCCATAGAAAACCAGGGCTTTGACCCTCTTCAAGCGTTGTAAAATACTCAGGTCTTTCAGAGCGAATTTCTTCAGACCATTTGGAATTGTTCTCAAAAAGCTGTTTTATTTCTGGCATCTTGCTTCTTACATCCCTCAATTAAGATGCTTAACTATACACAATGTTACAAATTCAATCTCGTAAAAACTGCGTCAAAATTTACTCATCTGACGTGTTCTAGTACGGAAAATCATAAACTTAGCCCACTATCAATAATCCGGTTATAAGACATGAATAATGTGATTGAATTAACACTTTCTGAACACTTGATACATTTGCTAAAGTGATAAGGTTTGTCATTTCATCATCAGGAAGGTGTGTTTTGTTTGGAAGTCGTTTTACGGATATCAATCTCAAAGGGGATATGTTTGGCGGTGTAACTACAGCCATCATCTCGTTACCTTTAGCATTGGCATTTGGTGTTGCTTCTGGCGCGGGAGCTGAAGCTGGCTTGTGGGGCGCCATTATGGTTGGCCTATTTGCAGCATTGTTTGGCGGTTCGAGTAGTTTGATTTCTGAACCTACCGGCCCGATGACGGTGATCATGACTGCCGTAATGACGAGTATGGTTGCTAAATATCCTGAAACGGGTATGGCAATGACCTTTACTGTCGTGATGATGGCCGGTGCATTCCAGATATTACTTGGTACGTTAAAGCTAGGAAAATACGTCACTTTGATGCCATATAGCGTGATCTCCGGATTCATGTCGGGCATTGGCGTTATTCTGATTATCTTGCAGCTGTCTCCATTGTTAGGGCATGCCGCTCCATCCGGTGGTGTAATGGGCACGCTCTCTGCTTTACCTGATACGCTAGCAAACTTAAAAGTGAGTGAGCTATTTCTAGGTGCTCTGACACTCGGTATTCTTTTTGGCTTCCCCGCTAAGTATCGTAAGTATGTGCCTGCTCAACTGGTCGCGTTAGTGGCTGTAACGCTCTTGTCCGTCATTATTTTTGATACCGACTCTATTCGCCGTATTGGTGAAATCCCAGCTGGTTTACCTTCCCTCGTTATCCCTACGATCAGCGCTGAACAGTTTACTACTATGGTTATCGATGCCTTGGTGCTTGGTACATTAGGTTGTATTGATACGCTTTTGACCGCGGTTATCGGAGATTCATTGACTCGTAAAGAGCATGACTCAGACAAAGAGCTTCGTGGCCAAGGCATTGCCAATATGATCTCTGGCCTGTTTGGTGCACTACCTGGCGCGGGGGCCACTATGGGGACTGTAACCAATATTCAGGTGGGAGCGCGTTCTCCGCTTTCAGGTGTTATTCGAGCTTTAGTACTTGCGCTCGTGGTATTGGTTGCAGGTGGTTTAACAGAACCGATTCCTATGGCAGTGCTGGCTGGTATCGCGATGTATGTTGGTTTCAATATCCTAGATTGGAGCTTTATCCAGCGCGCGCACAAGGTTAGCTATGCCGGCATGGGCGTGATGTACGGCGTGATGCTATTGACTGTGTTTGTTGACTTGATTATTGCCGTTGGACTGGGTGTGTTTATCTCGAATATTCTGATTATTGAAAGATTAAGCCGAGAGCAAGCCAGACAAGTTAAGGCGATCAGTGATGGTGATGATGAAGACGATATCCCATTGACTGATAGCGAACGTCAGTTACTCGATAGTGCCAATGGTAAGGTGCTATTCTTCTACCTATCAGGGCCGATGATATTCAGCGTTTCAAAGGCGATTTCACGTCAGCACTCAAGTATCTCTGACTATGAAGCGATGATTCTAGACCTGACAGATGTACCTATGATTGATGTCACTGTTGGCCTAGCGCTAGAGAATGCGATTAAAGATGCATTGGATGCGCAGTGTGAGGTGTATCTGCTGTGTCCTAATGAGAATACTCGTCAACAACTAGAGAAGTTCCACGTGATTGACCTAGTACCTGAATCCAACACTTATCGATTCAGATATGAAGCCCTGACGGCAGCAACAAGCTATGTCGACAGAGATGAGCATCAATTTGAGTCAGTTTAATTTTTCAGTAATAAGCTGATATGAATGACCTGATATGAATAAGCCATAGACGCTCACTTCAAGACTGATCATTAATGCCGTTAAGTGAATCACTTAGCGGCATTTTTATATTTATTGAACGTTGATTTAGTCTTCACCTAGCCAAGACGCTTATTTGTTTTCGAAAGAAACTCTCACACGATATTTGTATTCATCGTCAATCAACGATAAACTTGTTCGCAAAATGGCCGAGTTAACAAGTTTGGGTTAGCTTTCAGCTAGTTCGTTTTAAGCATTACTCTCTTCCTCAAGCTCGGCCGTCTACATCTTATCTATAGCAAATGGCAGTCTATCTCTATGTATGCATTAGAAATTGAGCAATTAAGAAAAACTTATGCTGGGGGCTTCGAGGCTCTTAAGGGCGTTAGTTTACAAGTAGAAAAAGGCGACTTTTACGCACTACTTGGTCCCAATGGTGCGGGTAAATCAACCACCATTGGTGTTATCTCTTCACTGGTAAATAAAACGTCAGGCAAGGTTAAAGTGTTCGGCTACGACATTGATACCGATCTGGAATTGGCGAAGCAGAACTTAGGCCTTGTGCCTCAAGAGTTTAACTTTAACCCGTTTGAAACCGTTGAACAGATCGTGCTGCAACAAGCGGGTTATTACGGCGTGCCAAAAGCATTAGCGAAAGAGCGAGCGAAAAAGTACCTATCTCAACTCGATCTGTGGGAAAAGCGTGGCGAACGCGCGCGTAACTTGTCTGGTGGTATGAAGCGTCGTTTGATGATCGCGCGTGCATTGATGCATGAACCTCATTTGTTGATCCTTGATGAACCGACAGCAGGCGTTGATATTGAACTACGTCGTTCAATGTGGGAATTCCTAAAAGAGATCAATGAGAAGCAGGGCATTACCATTATCTTGACCACGCACTACCTAGAAGAAGCAGAAATGCTGTGTCGCAACATTGGTATCATCAATCGCGGTGAGCTGATTGAGAACACAACAATGAAAGCGCTGTTGGGCAAATTGAGTGCTGAGACCTTTATTCTGGATCTGGAAGAGGGCACGACTGAACCTAAGCTTGAAGGCGTGAATAGCCAAGTGATGGTCAATGGCTCGCTAGAAATCGAAATCGACAAGAACCTAGGTTTGAATACCATCTTTGCTCAATTGAGCGAGCAACAGGTTAAAGTCCTCTCTATGCGTAACAAAGCAAACCGTCTAGAAGAGCTATTTGTGAGTATCGTCCGTGAGGGGAGTAAATAATATGTACAGCCTATATTGGACCGCTTTCTGCAGTTTGTTGACCAAAGAGATCAATCGCTTTACTCGTATCTGGGTGCAGACTCTGGTGCCGCCAGCGATTACCATGACGCTTTACTTCATCATCTTCGGTAACCTGATTGGTGCGCGTATTGGTGAAATGAACGGCTTTAGCTACATGGAATACATTGTTCCCGGTCTGATCATGATGTCGGTGATCACCAACTCATATTCCAACGTTGCTTCATCGTTCTTTAGTGCCAAGTTCCAGAAGAACATTGAAGAGCTGCTTGTAGCGCCTGTTCCTAACTACGTGATTATCGCCGGCTTCGTAATGGGTGGTGTGGTTCGTGGCTTGTTAGTGGGTACCATAGTAACCTTCGTGTCGTTGTTCTTTGTCGACTTACAAGTTGACCATTGGGGCGTGATCATTGCGACGGTATTTTTAACGTCGGTAGTATTCGCTTTGGGTGGCTTGATTAACGCGGTATTCGCACGCACGTTTGATGATATCTCTATTATCCCAACCTTTATCTTAACGCCGCTGACGTACCTTGGTGGTGTGTTCTACTCGATCAGTCTATTGCCTGAATTCTGGCAAGGTGTATCGAAGTTGAACCCTATCGTGTACATGGTTAACGCGTTCAGATATGGCTTCTTGGGTGTGTCTGATGTGGGGATCGTGACGTCGTTTGGCGTACTAGGTGTGTTTATCGTGCTGTTGTATGGCATTGCACACTACCTAGTGACAAAGGGTATTGGCTTACGTAGCTAACCTTTGGTTCATCTAAGTAACAGGTAAAGAAAAAGGTCGATATAACATCGACCTTTTTTTGTTTTGCGTTAAGAGCAGAAGCCGACTATTCAGTCGTTTCTTCTTTCACTTCTTCTTTGGTTTCCGTTACCAAATCGAGAACTTGGTTATCGATAAGACGCGTCTTACCTAGGAAAGCCGACATTAGAATCACTGCTTGAGTTGATTCTGAAGTGATCGCTTGCAGAGTTTTAGCATCACAAATGAAGATTTCGTCAGGTTGAAGATCTGCAGCGCGTAGCTGGTCAGTAGCATCTTCAATCACTGATGCGTAATCATCGCGACCACCACGAATAGCGCTGCTGATCCAGCGCATAGTACGCGCTAAAACGGGCGCTCGTTGGCGCTCGTCAATCGTTAGGTTGCTATTGCGAGAGCTCATTGCCAAACCATCCATTTCACGAACGGTCGCAACGCCGACAACTTCAATGTCTAATGCTAAATCAGTGGTCATCTGGCGAATAACAGCAAGTTGCTGAAAGTCTTTCTCGCCGAAGCATGCAAAGTCTGGCTGAACGATATTAAACAGTTTAGTGACAATGGTTGATACACCACGGAAGTGACCTGGACGAGAGGCACCTTCAAGCATGTGAGATATGCCAGGGACCTCAACAAACGTCTGCTTGTCTAATCCATCTGGGTACATCACCTCTGGCGTTGGTGTAAATACTAGCTCAACCCCTTCACCTGTTAGTTTGCTTAAATCTGCTTCTAACGTTCGAGGGTAGTTGTTTAGGTCGTCTGCACGGTCAAACTGCATTGGGTTTACAAAGATGCTTACCACAACGATGTCGGCCAGTTCACGAGCTTTCTTTACCAGAGTCAGGTGGCCTTCATGCAGGTTTCCCATTGTCGGTACAAAAGCAACCGTACGTCCATCACGCTTAAACTGTTTAATCTGCTCACGAAGAGCCGCTATTTCAGCAAAAGTTTGCATACTTACTCCTAAGCGATTGTATGAGCTTCATCAGGGAAGCGCGCGCTCTCTACTTCTTCTTTGTATAGAGCTACTGCCTTACGCATATCACCTGTTTCTGCTAGGAAGTTCTTAGAGAACTTCGGCATGTAGTTCGCAGAAATACCGAACATGTCATGCATAACCAAGATCTGACCATCGGTAACATTACCTGCGCCGATACCGATAACCGGTACGTCACAAGCTTCTGTAATTCGTTTTGCCAATGAAGCTGGCACACATTCAAGTAGAACGATTTGAGCGCCTGCGTTTTGCAGTGCTAACGCGTCAGCAACCATTTTGTCGGCTTGCTCGTCGTCACGACCTTGAATCTTGTAACCACCAAAGATGTTCACAGATTGAGGCGTTAAGCCTAAGTGCGCACATACTGGTACTGCGCGTTCTGTTAGCATTTTCACAGTATCAACCAACCAGCTTCCGCCTTCGATTTTTACCATGTTCGCACCAGCACGCATCAAAGTCGCTGCGCTCTCACAAGCTTGTTCTGGCGTTGCGTAGCTCATGAAAGGCATGTCAGCCATAAGAAGACAGTTCGGGCTACCAGCACGCACTGAGCGAGTATGGTAAGCAATGTCTTCAACAGTTACTGGTAATGTATCGTTATGGCCTTGTAAAACCATACCCAGTGAATCACCGACAAGCAGAACTGGCATTTCTTGGCTTTCGAATAATTGAGCAAAGCTCGCATCATAAGCTGTCGAAGTCGCGAATTTACGGCCTTCACGTTTGCATTTGATCAGGTCGTTAATGGTTACTTTTTTCATTGGTTTTCCTTAATGCGCTTGGCTATTGTTGCCAAACATTGAGCCCGTTCTTATCTACTATTTTCAGTAGTTCTGTCAGCTCAGTCCCATCAGGGAGTTGTAAACTTGGTGCGATTTCAGCAAGCGGGTAGAGTACAAACTCTCGTTCTTTCATTCCGTAATGAGGAACAATTAAGCGCTCTGAATCGATCACCTCATTGCCGTATAACACAATGTCGAGGTCCAAGGTTCTTGGCCCCCAACGCTCGTCTTTACGGACGCGCCCTTGCTCTAACTCGATCTTTTGAGTGCAATCAAGCAGTTCAATTGGCGTTAATTCGGTTTGGATAGCGACTACCGCGTTGATGTAGTCCGGTTGATTTTGCGGCCCCATTGGAGTGCTACTATATAGCTGAGAGGTCGCAATAAACGTTGATCGCGGTAGGCTTTTTAGCGTTTCGATAGCCAAATTTGCTTGGCTAACTGGGTCGGCAAGGTTGCTGCCGACCGCAATGTAAGCCGTTATCATTCTGATTGCTTACTCTTTTTGTTTCGGTAAGTCTTACGGCGACGATGGCCTGACTTTGATGGTGCTGCAACGTCGTTAGCCATCGCTTGACGCATGTTGCGACCGGCTGTTTGATAACGCTCCCACCATTTCGCAAGATCTTTAGTTTCGCCACCCTCAATCTCACCACGCATTTCTAGGAAATCGTAGCCTGCACGGAACTTGTTGAGCTCCATAAGACGAACAGCGCGTTTACCGTTGCGACGAGGCAGTCGAAGTTGCAGTTGCCAAACTTCGCGAATGGTTGCGGTGTGACGACGAGGAATCGCAATAGACTTTACTTGCTGATCAAGAATGATGTTACTCGCTTCCATGATCGCGTCGTAGTGCGCCATACCCTGTTCAGCGACAAGTTTGTCTGCCAGCTTGTTCATTGGGTACCAAAGCATCGCTGCGAACATGAATGCTGGGTTTACTCGCTTACCATCTTCGATGCGAAGATCGGTTGAATCGAGAACCAAATCAAGCATCTGCTCTGTGTGAGAGTCGTAATCTTCTGTGAAGTATTCCGCTACAGCTGGGAACATCTGCTGAAAGAGGTTGTACTCGCGCATTAGGTGGTAGGTTTCTAAACCGTGACCTGATTGCAGCAATTTCAGAGACTCTTCGTAAAGACGCGCTGCTGGGATATCTCTTAGAAGGTGCGCTAACTCTTCAATCGGGTCAGCTGTGTCTTCTTCAATATCGAAATCCAGTTTAGCGGCGAAGCGCATTGCACGTAGCATACGTACTGGGTCTTCACGGTAACGCGTTTCTGGATCGCCAATCAGGCGGATCAGTTTATCTTCTAAATCTTCTACACCACCCGCGTAGTCGTGGATGCTGTAGTCTGCAATGTTGTAGTACATCGCATTGATTGTGAAATCACGACGCTCTGCATCTTCATCAACACTGCCATACACGTTATCGCGCAATAGCATGCCTTCTTTCGATTGTGCAGACACGTTTTTCGATGGTTCTTGGTGGTGGCCACGGAAAGTTGCCACTTCAATGATGTCACGACCAAACATGATATGTGCCAAGCGGAAACGGCGACCGATAAGGCGACAGTTTCTGAAGAGGTGTTTGATTTGCTCTGGCGTTGCGTTGGTCGCAATATCAAAATCTTTTGGCTGAGAGCCTAATAAGATATCGCGTACACCACCACCGACTAGAAATGCGTCAAAACCCGCACCATTCAGACGATATAGCACTTTTAGTGCGTTGTCGCTGATCTGCTTGCGTGAAATATTGTGCTCTTGACGAGTATAAATATTCAGAGCTAATTCGTGGAATCCGCGTTGTTCGCTTGGGGTATTGTCGTTTGTATTCATTAGTTTAGAACAAAGTAGGTATCGCCAACTTTGTTTTTCTCTTAGTCCAAAGTGGTAGTGCAGAGTTTAATTGCGGCTAATAATAGCTTAGCGCGAGCCATTTGAGAACATCGTCTGCTTAACCACAGTGGTTGGTTATGGCATTTTTATGTGTCGTTTTTGCTATTTGCCGTGAGTTTCGAGCTAATTACAGTGCTCTTTTTGTAAACTATCAGGTAACTGACTGACGTTCCATTGTTGGCAGCCCCACAATAAAATCTCATCCATTGAAGCCTCATAAAGGGCCGTCGGGATATCAAAACCTAAGAATCGCATCGCGTTGAGTAACGTTGGTTTTGGGTTGTCTAGATCTATCGCGGTGGCATGGTTCTGTTTTGACAGTTTATTCCCCAAGCCATCGGTTGCCAATGGTAAGTGCAAGTAGCTCACTGTTTTTTGCTTGAGCGTCTTATACAAACTGATTTGTCGACCTGTTGGTTCTATCAGGTCTGCGCCTCTTACGACTTCTGTTACTCCTTGGTCGATGTCATCAAGAACAACGGCCAAGTTATAGGCAAACAATCCATCTCTGCGTTTAATAATAAAATCTTCTTCAGCTAGTGCTTTAGGGATTTGAATGGTGCCGTGGCGAACATCATCAAAGGACTCCACTGGAAAGTCCATGCACAAGCGCACCGCCTGTTCACCTGAATCGATTAGGCCTACATCTCGACAGTGACCATTGTAAAAGCCGCCCAAAGCCTTTATCTGCTTGCGGGTGCATTGGCAGTAGTAGGCTTGATTGTCAGCAACCCATTGATCGATTTGAGCTTGATACAAGTCATGACGTTGGCTTTGATAGACGACTTCACCATCCCAAAATAGATGGTAAGCCTCAAGCGTCTTAAGAATGAGGTCTGCAGCGCCGGCCATTTCTCTTGGTGGGTCGAGGTCTTCCATACGAACTAACCATTTTCCTTGGTTAGATTTCGCTTGAAAGTAGCTACCAAGAGCAGCAACAAGTGAGCCAAAATGAAGAGGACCTGACGGTGATGGTGCAAAGCGCCCGATATAATTCATGAGTGAACAACCTAATCTAAATGGTACCGCAGTAGCCAATTCTTAAGACGTTTGACAAGAGCTTTAATGCCTAGAACTAAGGCTTAAAGCTGCTATTTACTATCAAGCGTGTGAAATACTTCGCTTGGATAACAAACAAAAAAGGGAGCCAAGGCTCCCTTTCTTTACATCTGCAAGAATTAACCTTGCATCTGTTTTTCTTTGATCTCTGCAAGTGTTTTACAGTCAATACAAAGATCAGCAGTTGGACGAGCTTCAAGGCGACGAATGCCAATCTCGATACCGCAAGAATCACAGAAGCCGAAATCGTCTTCTTCGATCTTGTCTAATGTCTTCTCAATTTTTTTGATAAGACGACGCTCACGGTCACGGTTACGTAACTCTAAGCTGAATTCTTCTTCTTGAGAAGCACGGTCAACTGGGTCTGGGAAATTCGCTGCTTCGTCCTGCATGTGGTGCACAGTACGATCAACTTCTTCCCTGAGCTGGTTGCGCCAAGCTGCTAAAATTTTTGTAAAATGTTCCGTTTGCTCAGGTGACATGTACTCTTCACCTGGCTTCTCTTGGTACGGTTCAACACCTGCGATGGCTAGGATGCCTAGCGCTTTTTTCTTAGATTCTGGCATACAGCATCTCCTATTTACACCTAGTCAACTGCAAAGCAGCTAATTTTAAGGCGGGTATCTATAGCAGAAAGAACGAATGGTGGCAAATACTCTTATTCAAACTTGCAATCAATGTGATTAGTTCAGCATCTTTGCTTAGCTATTGATAAATTCAACAGCTTGTTTTAGTTGTATTTGAGTACTGCTGAGCTCTGCTTTATAGCAAAGCACTTCAACTCCAGCGTCTTGTGCTTGTTTTAGTAATAACGAATATTTGGCGTCTATATGGTGTGCCGCAGACACTTTTTCAATACCTGAATGTAAAACAGTGAATAAAAGTACGGCTCTATTTCCAGATTCGACCATTTCTGTGAGTTCACGCAGATGTTTTTGGCCTCTGGTTGTGACCGCATCAGGGAAAAAACCTTGCCCTTTAGTTGACGTTTCTTGCTCGTCGAGCAAAGTGACGCTTTTCACTTCGATATAGCAAGGCGGCTTTTCGTTATCTTCAAGCAGAATATCAATGCGACTATTCTCACTGCCATATTTCACTTCGGTTCGTAACGCGTTATAACCTAAGAGTTCAACTATAGTCCCATTTTCAATTGCTTCCACTGCTAGCTGGTTTGCCCGCGCAGTATTTACACAAATACGATGACCTTTGTCTGTTTCTGAGATCTCCCAGCTGTTTGGGTACTTTCTCTTTGCATTATCGGAGGTTGAGTACCACACCGTATTGCCAGGAGTCGCACATCCTGTCATCGCTCCAGTGTTAGCGCAGTGGATAGTGCGCTCGCTACCGTCTGGAAGTTGGATGTCAGTGAGAAAGCGTTTATAGCGTTTAATAAGAGTCGCTGGCTCTAATGGAGGATTGAAGTGCATATTACTTATTTAGACAGGTAGGTTTTTATGTACAATGTTGCCAACATTACACCACAAGGTTCTCCCATTGCCACAACTGCCCATAGAAGCTGTGATGCCAGATCTGCTCGCTGGCGTAGAAACACACACTCAACTTATTCTAAAGGCCGCTCCCGGTGCGGGTAAGTCAACATTCTTCCCTTTACAGTTAGTTAAGACCAACGCCGTTCAAGGCAAAATCATCATGCTTGAACCGAGGCGTTTGGCTGCAAGGAATATTGCTACTTACTTAGCGAGCCAATTGGGAGAAAAGGTGGGAGAGAGCATTGGCTTTAGAGTTCGTGGTGAATCTAAAAGCAGCAGTGCGACTCGCTTAGAGATTGTTACTGAAGGGATCATGACAAGAATGATCCAAACCGACCCTGAATTAACTGGGGTTGATATGGTGATCTTTGATGAATTTCACGAGCGCAGTATTCACGCCGATACCGCATTGGCGTTTAGCTTAGAGATCCAAGAGGCGTTGCGTGACGATCTGAAAGTGGTAGTGATGTCGGCAACTTTAGATCAACAAGCTCTGCAAACTTTGCTGCCGAATGCCAAATACGTTGAATCACAAGGTCGCACCTTTCCGGTCGATTTCCGTTATCAGCCTCTTAACGCAAATGAATATCTAGCCCCTAAAATGGCTAACGTGATTCGCTCTCTGATGGAGAAAGAGTCAGGCTCACTTCTGGCCTTTTTGCCGGGCGTTTCTGCGATTAAGCAGGTGGAATCTCAACTAGAACAATTCGCCAATGATATCGATGTGTGTCCTCTGTATGGGCAACTCAGCTTTTCTCAACAGCAGAAAGCGATCGCGCCATCAGAGAAAGGGCGTCGAAAGGTGGTGTTAGCGACCAATATTGCTGAGACTTCTTTGACGATTGAAGGTATTCGATTGGTGGTTGATTCTGGGCTTGAACGTGTGGCGAAGTTCGATCTGAAAACCGGTATTACTAAGCTTGAGCAAGTGAAAATCTCGCAATCTTCAGCTGAACAACGAGCGGGCCGTGCGGGACGAATTGAAGAGGGCTTGTGCGTTCGTTTGTACAGCGAAACGCAGCTGATGCAGCAACCAGCTATACCAGAACCTGAAATTCTTCATTCTGATTTGTCTTCGCTGGTGTCTGAATTGACGCAATGGGGCGCTGCGAGTGCTGATGAACTGCAATGGTTAGACGTTCCACCCAAAGCTTCTATCGGGCAAGCCAAGCAACTCTTACAGACTCTTGAATTGTTAGACGATAATGGTCAATTTACGGCATTAGGAAAACAGGTCCAACGTTTAGGTCTAGAGCCTCGTATTGCCAGCATGTTGGTTAAAGCGCAGCAAGGTAGTCCTGCTCTGTTGAATGTCGCGATTGTTGCTGCTGCTTTGCTGGAAGAGCCGGAGCGCAATGTGACGGATATTCAACACTCTTTGCATCGACTTAAGCAAAGAAAACATTCCAAAAATAGCGTTGTGATGCAGCGAGCGAAAAGTCTCGCGAGCAAACTCAATCATCACTTAGATTTGTCACAAGCTGACGAATCATTGCTACCATTAGTGCTTTGTTTTGCTTTCCCAGACCGGATTGCACAAGTGAGAAGCGCGACCAGCAGTGCTTTCCTTTTGGCGAATGGCCACGGTGCTGAGGTTCGTGATGATGATCCACTGGCGAACAATAACTATATCGTAGTGATTGATTTGATGCGCAGCACAGGGCGAGCCAGTCAGATTTTCTTAGCCACCGCGGTTGATATCGCACAGTTAGAAGCTGAATTTCCAAAACTGTTTGTGCGTTCCGATTACGCCGATTGGGATGAGAAACGTGGCCGTTTAGTTGCTGAGCAGCGTGTATCTCTGGGCAAGTTGATTATCAGCACCAAAGCTTTACCTGATCCCGATGCGAATCAGGCGAGCCAAGCGCTGCTCAATTATGTCGCTCGATGTGGGTTGGATCGCTTAAATTGGACAGCTTCGGCTAAGCAGTTGGTTGAGCGTGTGCGCTGTGCAGCACTTTGGATGCCTGAGCATGATTGGCCAGCGATGGACGATGCGAGTTTGATTGAACACCTTGATGAGTGGCTATCTCCCTATCTGAATGGCATTAAGTCGGCAAAAGGGCTGGCTAGTGTTTCGATTGAGCAAGCATTGTCGGCTTATCTTGGCTGGCCTTTGAATCAAGAAATCGACCAATGGCTGCCAACACACTATCTGATGCCAACAGGCAGCAAGAAGGCCATTCGTTATCAATATCAATCTGAACCAGTGATCTCAGTGCGAATGCAGGAAGTCTTTGGCGAACAAGACTCGCCATTGATCGCGCAAGGGCGTAAAAAAGTAGTGCTTGAGCTACTTTCTCCAGCACAGCGACCACTGCAAATTACTCAAGATTTAGCCGGCTTTTGGGCTGGTGCGTACAAAGAAGTACAAAAAGAGATGAAGGGCCGTTACCCAAAACATCCTTGGCCGGATGACCCTGCTAACCATGTAGCAACCACTAAAACCAAACGACAGTTGAATCGATGATGACCAAAATGTTAACGCCAAAAAAGGCACCACCTAAAAAAGCGCCAGCAAAGAAGTCACCAGCGACCAAAGCCAAGCCAAGAAAACCAAGAGCGGCTGCGAAAAAGACCAAACCTAAGGCTAAGAAATCTGGCAAAAGAGGTTGGTTGAAGATCCTATGGGGCATTTCTTGGAAAGCGGGCTTAGCGCTTGCGGCATTGCTGTTGTTCGTCGGTATTTATCTTGATTCTGTGGTCAAACAGCGCTTTGAAGGTCAGCTGTTTGATTTGCCAACCGTGGTTTATGCGCGAGTGCTAGACCTGTCTCCGGGAACTCCGGTGAGTTTGGTTCAGGTTAAGAATGAGCTCGATGTACTTAATTACCGTAAGGTGAACGCGCCTCGTCACCCAGGCGAATACTCTTCTTCTTCGACCAAGATTGAAATGATTCGTCGTCCGTTCGAGTTTGTTGATGGACCGGAAGCGGATCGTCATGTGATGCTGCACTTCAATGGTAACGAATTAACTCGCATTCAGTCGCTGGAGAAGAAAGGCGACATGGGCTACCTGCGTGTTGAACCGAAAATGCTTGGCATGCTTGAGAAAAGTAACGATGAGCAGCGCCTGTTCTTAAAACGCAATCAGTTCCCAGAAGTGATGGTTGATGCCTTACTGGCAACCGAAGACCGAAACTTCTATCAACACGATGGTGTGTCGCCACTGGCCATCGCTCGTGCAATGGTCGTTAACGTCAAAGCTGGGCGAACGGTACAAGGTGGTAGTACGCTGACACAACAGTTGGCAAAAAACCTGTTCCTGTCCAGTGAACGTACATTGTGGCGTAAGGTTCGTGAAGCCTACATTGCACTTATCTTAGACCATCGTTACAGCAAAGACCGTATCCTAGAGGCTTACTTAAATGAGGTTTATCTTGGACAGAATGGTGGGCAAGCGATTCATGGCTTCGGTTTAGCGTCTCGTTTGTATTTTGGTCAACCTATTCAAGAGCTGCGCATCGATCAGCTAGCACTGCTGGTGGGTATGGTGAAAGGACCGTCGTATTACAATCCGGTTCGCTATCCTGAGCGTGCTAAGACTCGACGCGATCTGGTTCTTCGCTTATTGATGCAACAAGACATCTTAACTCCGCGACAATACGAAGAGGCGGCGAGTCGTGATTTGGATATTCAAGACAACCCACGCATTGCTAGCCGTCAGCCCGCTTATTTCCAACAAGTAAACATTGAGCTTAAGAAGTATGTCGGCGATCGATTTGAGGCGAAAAAAGGGATTCGAGTCTTTACCTCTCTGGATCCGGTATCTCAAGACAAGTTAGAGAAGTCGATTGCTCGTAAGGTGCCTGATTTATCGAAAACCGCAGGTAATAAGCTGGAAGCAGCAGCTATTGCCGTGGATAGAAATACCGGTGAAATCCGGGCGATGGTCGGTGGTAAGCGTACTGGCTACGATGGCTTTAACCGTGCCTTGAACGCGAGTCGCCCAATTGGTTCTTTGGTCAAGCCTGCAATTTACTTAACCGCACTAGAGCAGCCTCAGAAGTACACGTTGGCGACAACATTGAAAGACACGCCACTGAGCTTGAAAGGCAGTAAAGGTAGCGTGTGGAGCCCGAGAAACTTCGATCGTAAGTTCCGTGGCGATGTGCCTTTGTATGTGGCGCTTTCTAAGTCTTACAACGTACCTACTGTTCGTTTAGGCATGCAATTAGGCATTGATAGTGTCTCGGATACGATTGGAAAACTGGGGGTCGATAAAAATGAGATTCGCCCAGTGCCGTCGATGTTTTTGGGTTCGTTCTCACTGACTCCGTTCCAAGTTGCGCAGATGTATCAAACCATTACCAATTCTGGGCGTATAGCACCTTTGTCTGCGCTTCGCTCAGTTGTTGATAACGATGGCGAGGTTCTGTATCAGTCGATCCCTCGTGTATCACAAAGCGTTGACCAGCAAGCCGCTTGGCTTACAACCTATGCAATGAAACGTGGCGTGTCGGAAGGCACGGGCCGTTTCCTACAAGGTCAGTTTGCATGGGCAGGGTTAGCTGGTAAAACTGGCACTAGTAATGACAGCCGAGACAGTTGGTTCGTGGGCGTAGATGGCCGTGAAGTGACGACCATCTGGCTAGGACGTGATGATAATAAGCCGACTAAGCTTACTGGTTCGAGTGGTGCGTTACGTGTTTATGCCGATTATCTCAAACAGAGAACACCCGAGCAGTTATTGCTGCCTTGGCCGACAGGAATTGTCACCGCTAACTTTACTCGAACTTCTCAAGGGGCTTTAGAGTTTGATTGTGATGGTGCAGTTAAACTGCCAGTTTGGGATGAGGGTGGAAACATTAAAAAGGGTTGTGAAAGTCAACCAAAACAGTGGCTAAAGAAGCTTTTTCAGTGGTAAAGTCGTAACAAGAAAGAATGACAAGGACAGTTAACATAATGATTTCTCGTTGGTTAGTGAGTGGCTTAGGCATTGTCGGTACTGTGATCAGTTTTCAGCTGTTTGCATCCACCGCGACACAGGTTGATCAATCTCAGCAGGCTGAACAAGCTCATAAAAGACCAACCGTTGCTGTCGTTCTTGCTGGTGGCGGGGCAAAAGGTGCAGCTCACATTGGTGTGCTTAAAGCTCTAGAAGAGATGCAAATCCCGGTTGATTACATTACCGGTACCAGTATGGGCTCATACGTTGGTGGTCTTTATGCGACAGGGATGAGCGCAGACGAGATCGAGAGCTTTATTTATACGGTTGATTGGAATCGCGGTTATCGTGATCGCGTTAACCGTAGTGATCGCCGCGTACGTGACAAAGAATATGAAGACCGCTACCAACTGAACACCGATCTCGGCTTAGGTTGGGGCGAAATCAAAGCAAGGAAAGGGGTGGTGCAAGGCCAGAATATGTTGCGTATTCTGCGTGAGACCACGGGTAATCTATCCTCATTCGATTCTTTCGACCATCTTGCTATCCCATACCGTTCAGTCGCAACTGACATTATCGAACTTGAAGAGGTGGTCATCGATCATGGCCACCTTGTTGATGCCATGATGGCGAGTATGTCAGTTCCCGGCGCGCTTCCCCCTTATGACCTCGATGGTCGAATGCTGGTTGATGGTGGTGTCACCAATAACATGCCCGTCGACGTAGCCAGAGCGATGGGTGCAGACATCGTCATTGCGGTGGATATCAGTACCAACTACAAAGGCAAAGATGATTTCACGAATTTTCTAGCCGCAGCTGACCAACTCTCTAATTATCTTGTTCAACGCAGCACCCAAGAGCAAGCTGAAACTTTAACAGACGATGATGTCTTCCTGCGCCCAGATGTTGGGGAAATGGAGACGACAGAATTTGATAAAATGCCATCGGCTTTCCTCGCGGGCTATGAAGCCGCAAAGCAGCATACTGATGAACTTTCTAAGCTATCGCTCTCAAATGCCGATTATCAGCATTATATCGAGGACAAACAAAAAGCACGCAGACAGCTAAAACACGGCGATAAGACCGTCGTTGACCGAGTTGTTATCAATAACAATACCCACTATTCCGATAAGCTGATCGAAAACCGTTTAAACCTTGATTCAGGTGAGATTCTGAAGACCAGTGAAATTGAATCTAAAGTACAAGACCTCTATGCGCTAGATAGATTCGAGTTGGTGACTTATGAATTTGACACGGTAGATGGCGAGGAGCAACTGCTGGTCGATGTGAACGAAAAATCTTGGGGGCCAAACTACCTCAACTTTCGATTCTTTCTTGAAGATGATTTCTCTACTACAAGCCAATACTCGCTCGGTGTCTCAGCCAACTTTACTGATATTAATAAGCATGGTGCAGAGCTAAGAACCAATATCGAGATGGGAACGGACAAGCGAATTGAAGCGGAACTTTACTCGCCATTCTTTTCGAGTCAAAAGCTGTTTACTTCGGCATCGGTTGTTTACAGCAAAGAGAACAGAAACCTACCCGCAGATATTGATGATATTGAAGAACCGACACTGGACGTAACGAAAGATTATCTCCCTATGACGTATAGTGAATATGTCGGTGAATTGGCATTAGGCTATCAACCAACCTTGTGGCAGGAGCTGACATTTGGTGTTCGTTATACAGATGGGGATGTTGAGGTTTCTTCGTTACCTTCATTGGGCAGTGGTGGCTACAAGCGTATTGGTGGCTTCATGGGTTACCGACTGGATACTTTGGATAATTTCAGCTTACCGACCAAGGGTTACTTTGTCGATTTAGAGTACCTCGTTTCTCATGATGATTTTGATAATGACAGCTCTCTTGGTGAATCGGATTTAACGTCTGAGAGTGATACGGTTTATGAGTTTTCGGCCAATTTCATGGCAGCAAAGAGTATTGAGAAGCATACTTTAGTCGCAAAGCTGGATTACGGTATTGTAGAGAGCAAAAATTCGATTTTCCCTATTGATCCCAAAGAGCTTGGTGGCTTCTTAAACCTGTCAGGTATTCCAAGGAATAGTATGATTGGTCAGAACTTGGCTTACACCAGCCTTATTTATCGTTATAAGTGGTTTGAAAATGACTTCGGCCTTTTTAAATCACCATTCTACGTGGGCGCATCCATTGAGCATGGTGGTGTTTGGTCGAACAATGATTTGAGTATTGATGAAGCGCCAATGTACACCGCGGGTTCTGTTTTCGCGGGTGTTGATTCTCCAATCGGGCCGATCATTTTAGCTTATGGCCGAACCGAAGATAATTTCGATTCGGTGTATCTGATTGTAGGTACGTCCTACAAATAATCATGCGCAGAGTCGCCATTTAAGTGCGTAATTAGGCAAAAATAGTGGGACTTTCGTCTTAACTTGCTATGTTGGTCAAAATGATAAGATTTTAATTTAACGTTAAATTTGCTATTCTACCGCCCACAGTTTGGCCTCTATGACGCCGCTCATCAATACAAATTGAATGACAAAAATGGCAATGGAGAGCCAAGTTTCCAAGGATGTTCACTTCTTTATTTTACTAACAATTATGAAGGGAAGAAGTGAACCGCAATGAGAGGAAAAAAGTCGTGCTTGAAGCCTACCGTAAACACGTCGAAGAACGTGCTGCCGAAGGAGTTGTTCCAAAACCACTAGATGCTGAGCAGGTAGCTGGCCTAGTTGAACTTCTGAAGAATCCACCTCAAGGTGAAGAAGAAATCATTCTTGACCTACTAGAAAATCGCATTCCACCGGGTGTAGATGAAGCTGCTTACGTAAAAGCTGGCTTCCTTACGGCTATCACTAAAGGTGAAGTAGCTTCGCCACTAGTAAGCAAAGCAAAAGCTGCAGAACTGCTTGGTACCATGCAAGGCGGTTACAACATCGAATCTCTAGTATCTCTACTAGACGATGCTGAGCTTGCTCCAATCGCTGTTAAAGCGCTATCTCATACTCTACTGATGTTCGATGCGTTCTATGACGTAGAAGAGAAAGCGAAAGCTGGCAATGCTGCTGCACAACAAGTACTTCAATCTTGGGCTGATGCTGAATGGTTTACAGCGAAAGATAAAGTAGCAGAAAAAATCACAGTAAAAGTATTTAAAGTCACTGGTGAAACGAACACCGATGACCTATCTCCAGCGCCTGATGCATGGTCACGTCCTGACATCCCAGTACACGCGAAAGCGATGCTGAAGATGGAACGTGATGGCATTACTCCTGATGAACAGGGTAGCGTTGGTCCAATCAAACAAATTGAAGAAATGCAAAAAGATGGCATTCCACTGGCTTACGTTGGTGATGTTGTTGGTACAGGTTCTTCACGTAAATCGGCAACAAACTCAGTACTTTGGTTCATGGGTGAAGATATCCCATTCGTACCAAACAAGCGTACTGGCGGTGTTTGTCTTGGTGGTAAAATTGCACCAATCTTCTACAACACAATGGAAGATTCAGGCGCACTACCCATTGAACTGAACGTACAAGACATGAACATGGGCGATATCATTGATATCTACCCGTACGAAGGTGTTGTTCACAAGAACGGTTCTGTGATCTCAAACTTTGAGCTAAGCAAAGTACTTCTTGATGAAGTGCGTGCTGGTGGCCGTATTCCACTGATCATCGGTCGTGGTCTAACGGGTCGTGCTCGTGACGCTCTAGGTCTAGCTGAAACGGATCTGTTTGCTAAACCAATCGATCCATCTGCATCTGATAAAGGCTACACGCTAGCTCAGAAGATGGTTGGTAAAGCATGTGGCGTTGAAGGTGTTCGTGCTGGTCAGTACTGTGAACCTAAAATGACGACAGTCGGTTCTCAAGATACGACCGGTCCTATGACTCGTGATGAGCTTAAAGATCTGGCGTGTCTTGGTTTCTCTGCAGACCTTGTAATGCAGTCTTTCTGTCACACATCGGCATACCCTAAACCAGTCGATGTAAACACTCACCATACGCTACCTGATTTCATCATGAATCGTGCGGGTGTTTCACTTCGTCCGGGTGATGGCGTTATCCACTCATGGCTAAACCGTATGCTTCTTCCTGATACTGTAGGTACAGGTGGTGACTCGCATACTCGTTTCCCTCTAGGTATTTCATTCCCTGCGGGTTCTGGCTTGGTAGCATTTGCTGCAGCAACAGGCGTTATGCCTCTTGATATGCCTGAATCTATCTTGGTTCGCTTTAAAGGTGAAATGCAACCGGGTATCACGCTACGTGACCTAGTACATGCCATTCCTCTTTACGGCATCAAGCAAGGCCTACTAACGGTAGAGAAAGCCGGTAAGATCAACGAATTCTCTGGTCGTGTACTAGAAATTGAAGGTGTTGAGCACTTATCTGTTGAGCAAGCATTTGAGCTTTCTGATGCATCTGCTGAGCGTTCTGCTGCAGGTTGTACCGTTAAGCTTTCTGAAGAGTCTATCTCTGAGTACTTGAACTCGAACATCGTGATGCTGAAGTGGATGATCGCTGAAGGTTACGGTGATGTTCGTACGATTGAGCGTCGTATTACAGCAATGGAAGAGTGGCTAGCTAACCCTGAGTTGCTGTCTGCTGATTCAGATGCGGAATACGCGCACGTTATCGAGATTGACCTTGCTGATATCGATCAACCAATCCTATGTGCACCAAACGATCCAGATGATGCTCGTCTTCTATCTGACGTTCAAGGCACAGAGATTCAAGAAGTGTTCATCGGTTCTTGTATGACCAACATCGGCCACTTCCGTGCCGCTGGTAAGATGCTAGAAGAGTTTAACGGCTCGCTAAATACTCGCCTATGGGTGGCTCCGCCAACGAAGATGGATAAAGACCAACTGACAGAAGAAGGCTACTACGGCATCTTCGGTCGTGCTGGGGTACGTATCGAAACTCCTGGCTGTTCACTATGTATGGGTAACCAAGCTCGTGTTGCTGATGCTTCGACGGTTATGTCGACGTCAACGCGTAACTTCCCGAACCGCTTAGGTAATGGCGCGAACGTTTATCTGGCTTCTGCTGAGCTTTCTGCTGTTGGCGCGATTCTAGGTCGCATCCCAACGAAAGAAGAGTACTTAGAGTACGCTGAGAAGATTAATGCAACCGCTGCTGATACATACCGTTACCTGAACTTCCATAAAATGGGTCAGTACACGGAAAAAGCAGACACGGTTATCTTCCAAGAGCCTGCGTAACGTCTGATTTTGTTGTAAATATAATTAAGGCCGCTGTGAATAGCGGCCTTAATTGCTTTTAGCATACAGCGAAAATTGCTTTTAGCTTACAGAGAGCTCGATTAGTGCTTAATCGTATACATTGCTGCAACATTGCGAGCAGTAAGTTCAATATTTTCAGCCGCTTCAGCCAAAGCTGTCGGCAAGTCTACTGAACGGTTCACTACCGCAAATACCGCGTCGATACCATGCTCATGAACCACACCACAATCACTGGCTAGACAGCCGGCAATACCGATGACAGGCAGTTTATGTTTTTTGGCTGTGCGAGCGACACCAATCGGTGTTTTGCCATGAATGGTTTGGCTATCAATGCGCCCCTCTCCTGTAATCACAAGATCAGCATCTGAGACTATTTCATCTAAATTGACGGCGTCCATTACGATGTTAATACCAGGGCGAAGCTCCGCATTTAACAGGCCAACAAGTGCCGCGCCTAGACCGCCTGCCGCGCCAGCACCAGGGAGATCAATGACATCGACGCCTAACTGGTTTTTCATGATACTGGCATAATGAGCAAGGTTAGCATCTAACAGCTCAACCATTTCTGGTGTTGCGCCTTTTTGCGGACCGAATACCTGTGATGCCCCTTTTGGTCCGCATAATGGATTATCGACATCACAAGCGACCTCTAAGCGTACGTTTTGTAGGCGTGGGTCGAGGTTGGTGAGATCAATGGTTGTCAGTTTTGACAGTTCACCACCACCAAACACCAGCTCGTGACCCTCTGCATCTAGCATACGAATGCCTAGCGCTTGAGCCATTCCTAAGCCACCATCATTGGTCGCACTACCACCAATGCCAATAATAATATGCTCAACACCTTTATCTAATACGGCTTTGATCAACTCACCCGTACCATAGGTAGTGGTTTTTAGTGGATTACGTTGTTCTGGAGAGACTAAATCTAGGCCGGAAGCGGCCGCCATTTCAATAATGGCAGTTTTACCGTCACCGAACATACCGTAGAAGCCTTCGACAATTTCACCTAATGGACCAATCACTGGATGTTGGATGATATAGCCATTGGTCGCATCCACCAGAGATTGTACTGTGCCTTCACCACCATCAGCCATTGGTAATTTTACGTATTCGGCGTTTGGTATTAGCTGTTTAAAGCCATCTTCAATCGCTTGAGCAACGCCCATTGCTGATAGGCTTTCTTTATATGAGTCAGGAGCAATTACAATTTTCATTTTGATACCTTTAAACTTAAACAAACAGACCAAATACACCGAAGATCATTACTGAGACGAAGGCGATAACAAGACCGACCGCTGACTCATAAGGGATGAGTTTTAGACGTTCATGAATACTCATATGTACCGCACCACCCGTGGCATGGAAGAAGCTACCATGTGGCATATGGTCAAGTACTGTCGCACCAGAGTGGATCATTGCTGCGCCTGCGAGAGCTGGAACACCTAGCTCAAGAATGGTGCTGGCAAATACATTCGATGCCACTACTGTTCCGGCAGTTGTCGATGCGGTTGATAGTGCCATCAGTGCGCCAGAAAACGGAGCAAGTAAGTAAGAAGGCAGCCCAGACATCGTCAGCACTTCAATCAGATCAGCTTTTAGTCCTGAGTTAGCAATGATGCCTGCAATGGTTCCTGTGCCCAGTAGCATTACAGCAACCGGTGCCATACGTGACAAGCCTGAAACCGCAAAGCTATTGGCTTGTTTGAAGCGACCCATAGCCAGTGCACCCAGCAATCCACCCAAGGGTAATGCAATTAGAGGATCAACATTGATATCAGCGAGTGGTCGCAGCGCGAGTAAGGCAATAGCCACTAACGGTGCAACGATTGAAGAAGAAAAGCTTGGCAGTGAACTTTGATCCGCTTTGACCACTTCACTTTCCGCTACTTTTGAACCTTTATTGACGAGGCGCTTTGCCAAGAAGTAGGCGAAAAGCAGCCCAAATAGACCCGGAATCACGCCTGCAGCCATCACAGAGGTTAACGGAACATTGAACGCATCAGCCGCCGCAATGGCATTTGGGTTAGGCGACATGACATTACCTGCTTTACCGCCGCCCACCATCGCCAAAAGGATCGCGGTTTTAGAAAGGTCTGCGCGGCGAGCAATAGCCAGTGCAATAGGAGAAACCGTGATAACGGCCACATCAACGAAAACGCCAACAGCGGTTAAAATCATGGTCGCAATGGCAAGAGCAAGTAAGGCGCGAGTTTCGCCTACTTTTTTGATGATGGATTCTGCAATCGAGGTAGCCGCCCCTGATTCAATTAGTACGCCGGCCAACACACCAGCGGCGAGAATTCGCATCACTGAAGTGACGATCCCTTGGGCACCACCTATCATTAACTCAACGGTTTCGGTGAGAGAAACGCCGCCAACCACGCCGCCAACCAAAGCACCGATGATCATGCCGTAGGTGGGTGGCACTTTTTTAAGAATGAGCGCGATAGCAACAATCAATGCTGAAAGTGCGCCAAGAGTTGAAACTTCAATCATGTTCTATTTCCCAGATAACGATGTGTCATTTTCGGCAAATATAAAGATATAGGGTTGGTAAGTCTTTGTCATTCTCTACAAATAAGTGCTCAAATCGGTCCTTTTAAATTGTGCAGTTGCACATTTTTTAGCTCGACCAGTGGAATAGATTTATTGCAATGTAGAGTTGAAATAGATCGTCTATATTGTTGATATTTAATGATGTTATTTGGTTTATCTTGTCTGTTCGATAGCGTAGCGTATTGCGATGGATATGTAGTTCGTTACAGGTGAGAGCTGAATCACAGTTCTGCTTTAAATATGTCTTCAAAGTTTTGATCAGTATCCCTTTACTGTCCTGTTGTTGAAGATGTAGGTAAGACTGCTCCAGTTGCTCACGAATCCATGGATCTTGTAACAGGCTACTCATAATGGCCGGCAGTCGATAGTCTTGATAGAAAAACATGTCTCCGGGGCGGTTACCGACACTGCGCATAGTGAGCTCAGCGGTATCATATGAGCGTGCTAAACCAGAAAGTCCGGTAAAGTAATCCCCAAGCGCAATCTTGATTTGAAACTTAGCTTCTTTCTTTATTCTTTTGAGTAGCAATTTCACGCGCTTGGCTTCTGCATCCTTGGACCAGCTGTTCCCTATCAGGGTTATAGGCTTGAGTACCACCACTTCGTTTTGTGAAACAGACAAGATACCGACTAAATTATCGCGCTCGGGATATTCAAGTAAATGTACTAATTGCTGTAAGTTTTCCAATGAAGGCGCAGTGTCTCCTATCGGTAACACCTTGACGATGGCGGCAATCCGCGGTTGTGCAAGGTCGAGATCCAGACGCTGTGCGATGGATTGCAGTTGCATGTCATTAAGCGTGCTACCTCGGATTAATTGCAATACCAATTCTTCACGATGCCTCTTATTCCATTCTACTTGAGACATAAGTACAGCTTGTTCAACAATAAGCTCAGCGGTCATCTTCACCAGCTCACCAAAATGATGAACTTGCTGCAGTGTCCCAGAAACCCCAATCGCCCCAATGACATTATCCTGAAATAGAATCGGTAAATTAACTCCAGGCTTAACCCCTTTTAGGTGTTCGGCAGTGGCTTCGTCAATATTAACGACTCGTGATTCGGTGATGGCAAGTACCGCTCCTTCATGTTTTTGGTATAAGCGAGTAGGATCACTGGATCCAATAATGCGACCTTTATTATCCATCACATTAATCGAGTGTGGGATGATCTTCATGGTTCGTTCGACAATTTGTTTGGCAATCATTTCGTTCAACTGCATAGAGCCCTCCTCTTCATTGACTGTGTAGGTTGGATCGTAACGATAAATTCGTCAATACGCTCGTTTCTGACAAGACAATGGTATACTCAGAAATAGTATCGCTTGAGTATTAATGCAGTATAGGTTGAGTTATGGAGTTTGAATTTACTAGAAACACTCTAATGGGTGAATACTATGTGAAATGCAGCATGGGCCATGAGATTGTTGGCCGTTGGCTTCAAGAAGAGATCGGTAAAGATAAGCAAAAATTAGATCATGTGATGGCGTTGATTGAGCAATCTCGACAGGACTTGAGCAATGAAGTGACGTTGCTTGGCAAGGAGATTAGCCTTGCGATCAATGAAGATGAAGTTACGATTCAAGAAAACGTGTTAGCGCATGAGCAAGAGATGGAAGAGGGCAGTGAATTCGACTTCTATAACTGTGAAAGCCAAGCAAGCTGCGGAATCGATGATTTCGAACTGCTCATCGAACGCTGGATGGATTTTTTAGGTTACTAGCCCTAACACCTATTTGTTAGTCACTCAGAGCTTTGAAGGCTCCGTTGCCCAAAACTGGAGCAACAATAGTGCAACGCATTAAGATAGTGAAAAGGCCGCACCATGTTGGTGCGGCCTTTTTCGTTATTACGACCTTATTATCTTCATCTTATTTAAAATCAATCACTTAACTTTTTGGCACGCTACTTGGATTGTAATAAGAGAATTAACGGATTAAGTAAGAATTTAAGGAACGAATATGAAATTAATAAATGCCATTGTTAAGCCATTCAAATTAGACGATGTACGCGAAGCGCTCTCTGATGTGGGTATTGAAGGTATGACTGTTTCTGAAGTGAAAGGCTTTGGTCGTCAGAAGGGACATACTGAATTGTATCGTGGTGCAGAGTACCAAGTGGATTTCCTACCAAAGGTGAAGCTAGAGATTGCTACCCAAGCTGAGAATGTTGACCGAGTTGTTGAAGCGATTAGCCAAGCGGCACACACCGGAAAAATCGGCGACGGCAAAATTTTTGTGTATGACCTAAGCCAAGCCGTACGAATTCGTACTGGTGAAATGGATGCTGAAGCACTTTAAAGAATTACAAGGACTGGAGACTTTAATATGGAACTTACAACAACAGTAACGGAACTACGTTACGCACTAGACACTTTTTTCTTCCTCATTTCAGGTGCGTTGGTAATGTGGATGGCAGCAGGCTTCGCGATGTTAGAAGCTGGCCTAGTTCGTTCAAAGAACACCACAGAAATTTTAACTAAGAACATCTGTTTGTACGCAATTGCTTGTACTGCTTTCTTAGTGGTTGGTTACAACATCATGTATGTCGACAACGGTGAAGGCGGTTGGTTGCCATCATTTGGTACTCTAATTGGTACACAAGGTGAAGGCGCAGACCACTCTCTAGAATCAGACTTCTTCTTCCAGGTAGTATTCGTTGCAACAGCAATGTCTGTAGTATCTGGTGCGGTTGCTGAGCGTATGAAGCTTTGGTCATTCCTAATCTTCTCTGTAGTACTAACAGCGTTCATTTACCCTGTTGAAGGTTATTGGACTTGGGGCGGTGGTTTCCTATCAGAAGCGGGTTTCAGTGACTTCGCAGGTTCAGGTATCGTACACATGGCTGGTGCAGCAGCAGCGTTAGCTGGTGTTCTACTACTCGGTGCTCGTAAAGGTAAATACGGTAAGAACGGTGAAATCTACCCGATTCCTGGTTCAAACATGCCACTTGCAACGCTAGGTACATTTATCCTTTGGTTCGGTTGGTTCGGTTTCAACGGCGGTTCTCAACTGATGGTTTCGGATTTTGAGAACGCAACAGCAGTAGGTCAAATCTTCCTTAACACCAACGCAGCAGCAGCAGCAGGCGCAATTGCAGCACTACTAGTATGTAAAACAACTTGGGGTAAAGCAGACCTAACAATGATTCTTAACGGCGCGTTAGCTGGCCTAGTAGCAATCACTGCAGACCCTCTATCACCATCACCTCTATTTGCTGTAGCGATTGGTTCGGTATCTGGTGCATTGGTTGTATTCAGCATCATCGCTCTAGACAAAGCTAAGATTGATGATCCAGTAGGTGCTATCTCTGTACACGGTGTATGTGGTTTCTTCGGTCTAATGGCTGTGCCACTAAGCAACGCTGATGCAACGTTTGGTGCTCAGCTAATGGGTGCAGCAGTCATCTTTGCATGGGTATTCGGTGCTAGCCTAGCAGTATGGGCGGTGCTTAAAGCAACAATCGGTATCCGAGTAACGGAAGATGAAGAACTTGAAGGTATGGACATGCACGATTGTGGTGTCGGCGCTTACCCTGAGTTTGTATCAGTAAAATAATCAACAGTCGTCGCCTAATCTGAATGGGTTAGGTTGGACAAAGAAAGCCCCGCAACTCTTGTTGCGGGGCTTTGTTGTATTTACGGTTGCACAATATATAAACACGAACGTTGAAGTTAGGCTCATTGTTTAAGAGGAACGACAAGACACAAAGTTGAAATGGTTTGTTACAAAAGTGAGAGTTTGAATGGTCTGAGTAGACGGATTTTTTGTTGGTCGTCATTGTAATTATGTTAATGATGAATATAATAACGCAACTGATAGACATTATCATTTCGATATAAAGGATTTTACAATGAAGAAACTGCTAACACTTTCAGCTCTAGCGTGTGGTGTAATTGCCCCGACAGCAATGGCTGCGGAAGAAGTAAACGTATACTCTTACCGTCAACCTTTCCTAGTTGAACCAATGTTCAAGGAATTCACAAAAGAGACTGGCATTAAAGTAAACGTTAAGTTTGCTAAAAAAGGTTTAGCAGAAAAGTTAGCTCAAGAAGGCGAATACAGCCCTGCAGACGTAGTGTTAACTGTAGACATCAGTCGTCTATCTGAGCTAACTAAACAAGGTTTAGTTCAGTCTGTTGAAAGCGAAGTTCTTGAAAAGAATATTCCTGCTCAATACCAAGATACAAACAATGAGTGGTTCGCTCTAACAACACGTACACGTAGCGTTTACTCTTCTCGTGACCGTGTTGGTCGTCTAGGTGAGGAGTTTACTTACGAAGATCTAACTAAGCCTGAATTTAAAGGTAAGATCTGTACGCGTAGCGGTAAGCACCCATACAATGTTTCTCTAGTATCTTCGATGATCGCTCACAAAGGTGAAGCTGAAACGAAAGAGTGGCTAGAAGGCGTAAAAGCTAACCTAGCACGCAAGCCTCAAGGTAACGATCGTGCACAAGTTAAAGCGATTAAAGAAGGTCTATGTGATGTTGCTCTTGGTAACAGCTACTACCTAGGTAAGATGGTTAATGATAAAGAGCAAAAAGCTTGGGCTGACTCTGTTTACATTAACTTCCCTAACCAAGAGACTACAGGTACTCACGTAAACATCTCTGGTATGGCAATGGCTAAATACTCTCCAAATGAAGAGAATGCCGTTAAGCTGATGGAATTCCTATCTGGTGACACAGCACAAAGCATGTACGCAGAAGTGAACTACGAATACCCAGTGAAAGCAGACGTTAAACCTTCTGAGCTTGTTGCTTCATGGGGCGAGTTCAAAGCGGATACTATTTCTCTAGACGAAATTGCAAACCACCACGCGGCTGCAATCAAGCTATTAGACGAAGTTAAGTTCGATCTATAATTTATTACGGTAGGCTTCGGCCTAAGTAAAATGACAACCTCAAGTCGCCATTTTGGCTACTTGGGGTTGTTTGTTATTGGAAAATCACTTTTTGATACAAAGCACCCCGTTGATCCCTTGAGTTATTAGCATCTCACCTTGAAGTCATTAGAGTATATGGGTATAAATAACCCCACCATTAAAAGGATATGAGATGTATTTGCAAATGCATTTGTGTTTCATTAAGCCTCGTTGTAGTTAGGCGATGAAAGAAAAGAATTATTTATGGAACACCAGTAGCGGCATTATTGCTGTATTACTGGTCTTACCGATCTTAGCGATTTTTACGACGGCTGTTGGAGAAACAGATGAGCTATTTTCTCATCTGATGTCCACAGTGATGCCTACCTATGCCTACAATACGGTGGTTTTAGTCATAGGAACCATGTTCCTGTCTTTAGTTTTTGGTATTCCGTCGGCTTGGGTTATGGCAATGTGCCGTGTTCCGGGAGAGCGTGTTTTGCAGTGGGCACTCGTCCTGCCATTAGCAATGCCAGGCTATATTGTTGGCTATATCTTTACCGATTGGTTCGACTTTGCCGGCCCTGTTCAGGTTCTACTGCGAGATCTTACTGGGTGGGGACCCGGTGAGTATTGGTTCCCGGATATTAGAACCTTATCCGGCGCTATTATTGTTCTGTCTCTCGTTCTCTATCCTTATGTTTATTTGCTGTGCCGCGCGGCATTTATGGAGCAAAACGTCTCCTTATTACAATCTGCTCGTTTGCTAAAATGCTCTCCTTGGGAAAGCTTCCGTCGTATCTCCTTACCACTTGTTCGTCCATCAATGGCTGTCGGTTTATCGCTTGTTGCTATGGAGACCATCGGTGACTTTGGTACCGTGAGTTACTTTGCGGTAAATACTTTAACGACTGCGGTTTATGATACTTGGCTAGGCTACTCAAGCTTAACGGCAGCTGCGAAAATATCGGCAATCATGCTGGTTATCGTGATCCTACTGTTGAGCTCAGAGCGATACAGTCGCCGTAAGCAGAAGCTATTCCAGAATCAGTTCAGCAGCCGCGAAGATTTTCGTTACGACCTTTCTGGTTGGAAAAAATGGCTGGCACTATTCTGGTGCTGGGGATTAGTTTGCGTTGCGTTCTTATTCCCTCTTGGCCAGCTCATTATTTACGCCTACAAATATTTTGCTCAAAGCTGGACCCCTGAATTCAGAGAATATGCCATCAACAGCCTTTACGTTTCGGTAGCTGCTGCGATTATTGGCGTGATTATCGCGATGATTGTTAACTTTAATCAACGTGTCAGCCCGAGTAAGAAGAATCAGGCTTATATGCGCCTCGCTTCGATGGGCTATGCCGTCCCAGGCACCGTGTTAGCGATTGGGGTGATGGTACCTGTTTTGTTCATGGATCACTTGGTCAATGACATTGCGAAAGTGATGGAGTGGGGGCGACCTGGTTTGATCTTCTCTGGCTCCATGTTCGCGCTAATTTTTGCCATGGTCGTACGTTTCTCTGCAGTGGCAATTGGCAGTATTGAAAGCAGCTTGAGTAAAGTATCCCCTTCATTGGATATGGCCTCAAAAACCATGGGTTGCAATACCAATCAGATGTTACGCCGTGTTCATTTACCTTTGATTAAACGTGGCGCATTGATCGCTGGCTTACTGGTGTTTATCGAATCAATGAAAGAGTTGAATGCGGCATTGCTGCTGCGTCCTTTCAACTTCGAGACATTGGCGACTTATGTTTATAACTATGCCTCAGATGAGCACCTAGAATTGGCGGCGATGCCTGCTGTATTATTGGTGTTGGTGGGTTTAATTCCTCTGATCATCGTAAACCGTTCCTTGGAGCAGAAAAACTAATGAGTTGTGCATTATCAATTAAAGATCTGACTTGTAAGTATGAGTCGCAAACCATTTTGGAAGCGCTCTCGTTAGAAGTTGAGCATGGTGAAATTGTTTGTCTTCTTGGTGCGAGTGGCTGCGGTAAAACGACCTTACTGAAGGCGATTGCAGGCTTACTTCCATTAAGTAGCGGTGTGATGAGTTTGAACTGTCAAACCATTGATGATGGCGAGAATTGGTTGCCACCAGAGCAGCGTAACATTGGTATGATTTTCCAAGATTACGCCCTGTTTCCGCATCTGACGGTAAACCAGAATGTCGGCTTTGGCTTGAAAGACCTTTCTGAGCAGCAAAAGAAAGACAAAGTTCAAGAGATGCTGGAGCTGGTTCACTTAGGTGAGTATGGTGAACGATACCCACATCAACTTTCAGGTGGTCAACAGCAGCGTGTCGCTATTGCTCGTTCTTTGGCGTACAAGCCAGACTTGCTACTGTTAGATGAACCATTCTCAAACATCGATACTCAGGTTCGTCATGAGCTGATTTCTCAGATTCGCAAGATTTTTAAGAAGCAGGGTGTTACAGCTATCTTCGTAACTCACAGCCGTGAAGAAGCGTTCGCATTTGCAGATAAAATGGCAGTAATGAACCATGGTGTGATTGAGCAGTATGGTTCGGCATCTGAGTTGTATTTCCATCCTTCAAGTAAGTTTGTTGCAGACTTTTTGGGTGGCGGTAGCTACCTCAATGCACAGCGTATTTCGGAGCATGAATTTGAAACCAGTTTGGGTATGGTTGAAGCCAAACCGCAAACGGAGATTGAGTTCGGCAATACATGTGAGCTTCTGCTAAGGCCCCAGCATATCCAAGCAAGTTACGAGCAAGATAGTGCTATTTCGGTGCTAGAACAGCAATTTATGGGTGATCACTGTCGTTATGTAATCGAAGCGCATGGTCAGAAGTTATTAGCAACCTCGTCAGAAGCACTTGAAGTGGGTATGCCGGTCAACGTAAAAGTCGATACCAAAGGCGTATTGGCTTTTTAAAGAGATATAACGCGATACTAATCGTTACAAGAATCGCGATAAAAAAGCCCAGCACTTTAATCAAAGTACTGGGCAAGAGTTCTTCACTTATAGGCTTTAACAAGGCAGTGATTTGTTAAGTCCCATACAAAACTGCTGCACTCTATAAGCCTATAGAGAGAGGAAGTCTTTCACTTTTTGAAGAACACGTTCTGCAGTGTCTTTATCTTCCATTTCTGCGAAGATTCGTAGTAACGGCTCTGTTCCTGAGAAGCGAGCAATGACCCAGCCGCCATTCTTGAAGTACACCTTGGCACCATCTTCATAGCTGACTCTTTCAATTTCGTATTCAAATTCAGGCAGTTGCTTCTCGACGTAGATCTTAGTGTAGAGCGCTTCTTTCTCTGAAGGTTTAAACTTATAATCGCCTTCTGCGGTGTAGGCATAGCCATATTTAGAGTAAATCTCATCAAGTAATTCAGACAGCTTCTTGCCTGTCACACTGATCATCTCAACCAGTAAGCTTGAAGCAAATACGCCATCCTTACCTTTGATATGACCACGAATGGTTAAACCCCCCGAACTTTCGCCGCCAATCAGAGAGTCATCGGCCTCCATTTGTGAGCTGATGTGCTTAAAGCCTACAGGAACCTCAAAGCTCTTCTCACCATGATCCGCCGCGACTTTATCCAGTAGATGTGTGGTTGCGATGTTACGAACGACAGAGCCCTTCCAACCTTTGTATTCCAGCAAGTAGTAGTAAAGTAGGAGTAGTACTTCGTTAGGGTGAATGAAGTGACCTTTCTCATCGATGATTCCCAAACGGTCGGCATCGCCATCAGTACCAATACCAATGTCATAGCCTTCTGCTGCAACTAAGTGCTTCAAGCGATAGAGCGTTGCTGCGCTAGGAGAAGGCATTAGGCCACCGAAGTCTGGGTTTTTACCATCGTTGATTACGTCGACATCACAACGACCGTTGATAAGAACCGTTTGCAGAGCGTTTTTCGCCACACCAAACATTGGGTCAATCAGTACGCGTAGGTTCGCTTTCTTGATCGACTCGATATCGATGAAGTTAATGATCGAATCAACAAAGGCGTTCATCGGGTTGATGATTTCGATCTCTTTGTCATTCAACGCTTGCTCGAAATCGACACGAATAATATCTTCGTTGGTCAGTGTTGCGATTTGCTGTTCGATCTTCTCTGTGATGATCTCATCAGCATCACGGCCACCTTCAATGAATACCTTGATGCCATTGTAATCGGCTGGGTTGTGAGAGGCGGTAATACACGCCGAGTAGGTGCATCCCATCTTTTTTGCTTGGAACATCACGATAGGTGTTGGAACAAACTTATCGATGAAGCTTACTTTGATGTTGTTCGCCGCAAGTACTTCTGCAAACCAACATGCGGCTTTATCGGAAAGGAAACGACGGTCATAGCCGATCACAAACCCATTCTTGGCTGCATCTTCGTTGTTGATGATGTTAGCGAGTGCTTGCGCTACCAAACGGACGTTTTCTCTAGTGAACTCCTCACCAATGAAAGCGCGCCAGCCACCTGTACCAAATTTAATCATTAGAAAATCCTTTTAGTCTCATTGTCTCAAGCCTGTAAAGACTTGAGACAAGAGCTGTTCGTTAAATTGCGTGACTAGCCTAGAACAACGACAACATCGTTCACGCTGCCTTCTGCTTGTACTGGGATAGCGCCTTCAACTGATTCACCATTGATAGTGATAGAGGCAACGCCTTTGCTTACTGCATTCGGGTTTTGCACTGTGATGTTATAAGTCGCGCCACGCCATTGACGAGTAACCTCGAATTCTGGCCAATCAGTCGGGATACAAGGATCAACCGTTAAGCCTTCAAAGCCTGTACGAACACCAAGAATGAAGTTGGTTACCGCGAAGTAAGCCCAACCAGAGGTACCGGTTAACCAAGGGTGGTTTGCACGGCCGTGGTCTTGGTGATCTTTACCCATGATGAACTGCACGTACGAGTATGGTTCTGCGTAACGCGTTTCAATCATGTCGTTTTGGTTGTATGGGTTCAGTGCGTCGTAGAATTTCATCGCACGGTCACCACGGCCTAGTTTCGCTTCTGCTACCCAGGCCCATGGGTTAGGGTGAGAGAAGATTGCGCCGTTCTCTTTTACGCCTTGGTAAACGCGAGTTACGAAACCGATATCATCGTTTGGTGTTGCAAATGAAGGAGAGTTTAGGTGTAGGCCGTATTCTGAGAAAAGGTTCTCATCAACAGCGTCCATCGCTTTCTCACCGCGTTCTTGAGATACAGCACCAGATAGAACGGCTAGCGTGTTTGACTCAAGGTGTACACGACCTTCAGCTTGTTGTGCTGTACCGATCTTGTCGCCATTTTTAGTCAGACCACGGATGTACCAGCCACCTTCGTCATCCCAAAGATGCGTTTCACATGCTTCGCGAACGTTAGCAGCCATTTCAGTGTATTTCGCAACGTCAGCATCGTTATTACGGAACTTAGCAAGATCTAGGAATTCTTGTAGCGCCCAGAAGTGTAGGAATGAAACCATTGATGATTCACCGCCACCTAGGTTCAAACAGTCATTCCAGTCAGCACGAAGGCCTTTACAAATACCCGTTTGACCCACGTATTCAGCAGAGAAGTTCAGTGCCGCTTTCATGTGTTCGTAAACTGTCGCGTCGCCACCGTCTGCGTATGGGATCACTTCATCAAAGAAGTCGTGCTCACCGGTTTCCATTACGTATTTGATAATGGTCGGAACGATCCATAGGTGGTCATCAGAACAGGTATCGTCAATGCCGTGGATCTTGTCGTCATCTGACGGTGTTGGAACAACTGTTGGTGATTTTGATGGCTCAACGTCGGCTTTCTCTGGATCGAACCAGTCAGGATCGAACAAGTGTAGACCGTAGCCCGCTTTCACTTGGCCGCGAAGCAGGTCGATAATACGTTTCTTGGTCATTTGTGGGTTGGCATGGGGTACTGAAATAGCATCTTGAGCCGTATCACGGTAACCAAGACCAGTACGACCGCCAACTTCGATGAATGATGCAAAGCGTGACCAAACCACACAGGTTTCCGCTTGGTATAGCGTCCACGTGTTGATCATTGTGTCTAAGCCTTCGTTTGGCGACTTAACTTGGAATTTGTTGCAACGCTCGTCCCAGTGATCTTTGATGCCTTGGAAAGCGGCGTCTACGTTTGCTGTGTCTTGGTACTTCTCACGTAGGCGTTCACCGTTGCCTTTACCGATACCGAGTACATACGCAAAGCGAACTTCTTCACCGGGTTGAATCGTAAATTGCTTGTGCAGAGAACCACAATGGTTGTAACAAGTTTGAGCGCTGTTAGAACACTTACCGTTTTCAACCGCAATTGGATTTGCTTCATCACGGTACATACCAAGGAAGTTGTCACGTTGGCCATCGTAGCTGTCTGGTGAGAAAGTTGAAGCTAGGTAGTAGAAGCCTTCAAAGTCGTTAGTGTTGTAGTACAGGTCGTATTCCAGAACACCTTCTTGGTAAGACGTGCCCGCAGAGTACAAAGACATCTGATGGTTTTGATTGTCTGATTGAATATGGCTGAAAGAGAACTCAACAAACGAGAAAGTGCTGATAGTACGTGGCTTGTCAGTGTTGTTCTTTAATACAACGTCCCAAACTTCTGCATCTTCACCCTTAGGTACGAATAGCGTCTTGGTTGCGGTAATGCCGCTGTATTCACATTTGAATTTTGAGTATGACAGGCCGTGACGAACTTCGTAGTTCGCTTCATCTAGGCTCTTTGCCACTGGTTGCCAAGAGATAGACCAGTAATCACCCGTCTCATCATCACGCAGGTAAACATAGTGTCCTGGGCGGTCAAAGGTGCCGTTTGGACGGAACTTAGTAACACGGTTGTATTCCGGAGAATTGTAGAACGAGTAACCGCCCGCATTGTGCGAAATCACGGTACAAAACTTTTCAGTACCTAGGTAGTTTGTCCAAGGTGCTGGTACATCAGGGCGAGTGATGACGTATTCGCGATTGTCGTTATCGAAATAGCCGTATTTCATTGTCATTTCCTTTTTAACAAACTGCATCTATGCAGCTAATTTTTAAATAGTGATGCTGAGTCGTATCTAACTGAGCACCTTAATTTGAGTCAGCAACCACTCGATATGAGTGTCGCTTTGGTTTGTTTTATTGAGCTTTCCAAGGGTTGCGATAATCAACATTGAGTTTGTCGAGTAATGGCAGATGCCCCTTTAGGCGAGATAGGTAATCTAGCCAGTTTCGGTTGTTTTTATGTGTCCAACATCCTTCAGCTAAAGCGCTAATTCTTGGGAATACCATGTAATCCATACGCTTTTGGTTGGTGACGATCTCACACCATAGAGCACACTGAATTCCGCGGATCCGCTTACGAATTGGGTCGGTGTCGGATATCTCAGCAAGTGCTTCGTAGGTATAAGCTTGTTCTAATGGGATAACGGCAGCCCAATCTACGCCCGGTTCTTCCGGTGCATAATCTTGGGTCATGTCGAGATAGGTAAACTGTGCAGGTTGCAACACCACATCAAAGCCTTGGCGAGCGCAATTGACAGCCGCTTCTTCACTGAGCCATGAGTAGATGATGGTCTCTTTACTCACTTTGTCGCCGTGCTGTGCTTCTTCCCAGCCGACCATGCGTTTGCCGAGTTGCTTAAGCTTGTTTTCGGCATAGCGGAATAGGTGACCTTGTAGGTCTTTGCTGTCTTGGTACTGGTGTTCTTTCATCAACGCTTGAGCAGCAGGGCTGTTGCTCCACACTCCCGGTGGCACTTCGTCTGCACCCATGTGAATTAATTCGCTCGGGAACAGCTCTGCGACTTCTTCAATAACTGCATCTAGAAATTGGTAAGTGCCTGGTAAACCTGGGTTTAGGACGTTGTCGTTGTAGTGCTGAATGCTTTTGTATTGAGTAGTGTCAGCTTGCTCTACCAACATGTCAGGCAGTGATTTGATTGCGGCACGGCAGTGTCCCGGAATATCGATCTCTGGGATCACCGTGATGCTGCGTTGCTCTGCATATTCAATGACTTCACGAATTTGTTGTTGCGTGTAGAAGCCGCCGTAGTTTTCCGCAATGTGGGTATATTGCGGCTCTAGTGCATGATCAGGGCCACGCCAAGCGCCAATTTCTGTTAGCTGTGGCAGGCTCTTTATCTCAATTCTCCAACCTTCATCGTCAGTTAGGTGCCAATGAAATACGTTGAACTTGTAGTGCGCCAGTTGATTGATTAAACGCTTCACTTGCTCTACTGAGTGGAAGTGACGAGCGCAGTCCAACATCATGCCGCGGTACTTAAAGCGCGGTTGGTCGGCTATCTTGCAACATGGTAGAGAGAAGTTCTCTGCGTCCAGTTGTTGAACTAGTTGAATCAAGCTTGCCACAGCGTGTGTAAAGCCCGACTGGCTGCCTGATTCAGCAATAATCTGTTGTGCAGTGATGGTCAGTTTGTATTCGGCTTCATCTAACGTCGGGTTGCTGCGAAATAGAATGTTGCCGCTTTCGTCTTTTGAAAGTTCAGCTGAAAGCGCGGTCGAAAGAGACAGCTCAAAGGTCGAGAGCAACTCTTGCTGGAACCAAGAGACTGCCTTATCAGCAAGATGAGATTGAACCTCAATTCTGCAGTCGTTATTTAGCGCGAAGTTACTTAGCGCGAAGTTACTTAGCGCGAAACTACCTTGCTGAAATTCGATCTGATTAGGCTGAGGAATCAATGCAATCTCAGCAGCGTTAACTTCAGGTATTTGATTGCGTTCACGGTATGGCGAAGCCAGTACTATGGGTGATATCGCGACAGGCAGTACCGATGTTTCTCCATCATTATGTGACTGGATAAAGGCATCGTTAAGGCCATCAGAATAGAAGCGGAATGGTGCGCTTTGAATACTGAATTCAAGGTAGTAATGGTTGTTGGCCTTTAACACTGACGAACTTGGTGTGAATGAGCAAAAGCTGCCAACTTGAGTCAGCTCTCCTTGCGATAAACTCTCTGGAAGGATGAAACGATCAAATGCAAAGTGCAGAGACCAATCTTTTACGTCGAGGTCACTTAAGTTATGTACCGTAAGGCCAAATCGGCAGTTATTTTTTTGTTCAGAAAGAACAGCTAAGTCGATGCGATAATTCATATAACTTCCCTGCTAAGCCTGTTGATACAAGTTGTGTTGTGGTTTTCCGGCAAACATCAATGCGCCTTCAATAGCGTCGAATTGAGGTTTAACGATCCATTGTTGTACTGGTGGTGATAGCCAGTTGAGAATACGCTCAGCGATACTTCCCATTAAGCACACCTTGTCAGCGCCTTTTCGATGCAGTGCTAAGACAAACATTTCGATATCAGCCGCGGTTTGCTTGAGCATATCGATAGCCAGTTCGTCACCTTCGTTAGCGAGTTGAAAAATAACTGGTGAGAATTGACCGTAATCCTTTGGAATAGCACCTTTTGACCATTCGACAATGGCATCCACATCATTATTAAAGTGATTCATCACATGTAGAGTCAGCGGGGTTTTGTTGCGAATACCGTCTTCTGCAAGCAAGACTTGTTGAATCAAACGTAAGCCCATGACTGCGCCGCCGCCTTGATCTGAAATCGGAAATTCACGACCGCCAACCACATATTGCTCACCGTCTTTTAGGAAGATACCGCAAGAACCCGTACCACCGATCATGATTGCGCCGTCTTGGCCATTGTGAGCACCAATGCAAGCGCCATAAGCGTCGGTATTTAGTGTCATGCTTGCGAAAGGGTGTGGTTGAGCCATGAAGTCGAACCATGCTGATTTTTGCTCAGCGCCAGCCAGCGCTAGGCCAACATGCATATTTGAAAAATGGTCTGAGTTGAGTTGCCCTTGTTGTGCCGCTTTTGTGATGGCATCAATAATTGAGCTCATCGCAACATCAACACCCAAAAGGATGTTGCCACTGCCACTTTTCGCTTCACCAATCAGTTTGCCTTGAGCGTCACGAATACGAGCACGACAAGAAGTACCACCACCATCAATACCGACGTAGTAAAGAGTCATTATTATTGCTCCTTACGCTGAGCTAAGAAGTTGAACTGTGCAGCGGTTGCTAATAAGAACCACGCACCATGAGGGATCCATTGCTCACCCCAGCGCCAGTTTTGAAGCATGTCATCTTTTTGTGCTGGTGGATTGAACGCAATGTCTTGTTCATCTTCAAAACCAGCTGTGATGCCATTACAGATACCGCCTTTCGCATTGAAGAACCCAAGCTGAGGTAGGTAGTCTGGGTTGTTATGGCCATGACCATCGAGCATGCACATGTGGTATGGGTTGAGGCCCAAGATCCAATCAAGGCTATTTTGTGAAAGCTGGATTAAGCGATCTTGAAGTTCGCTATCTTTAATGTGCGGTTGAACTAGGTAAGCCATGGTTGCGAGTGAGCCAAGGCGTGCGTTCTCGCCTTGCCACCAGTAACCGGTTTCGTTCTGTTGAGCGACGAAGAAGGCATCACGTTTATCACCATCGACAGATTTAACGTATTGTCTTGGATAGCCAAATGGGTTGGTGACTTTGTCGGTGATGTTGATTTCGAACTGACAAGCTTGTTCAACAACTGTGCGCGCCTGTTCTTTTAATTCAGCATCGGTTTCATTGTCGATGTATTCACATAGTGCAATCACAGGAAGACCGGCTTCAGCTGCGTGAAAGTATGGACGAGAGCCATCAGAGTTTGCCGACCAGAAGTGCTCAAATGAATCATCGGATTGCTGACGAGAGATTAAACGAGTCGCCCAAGTTCTTGCTTCTGATAGGTATTGCTGGTCTTGTGTTACGCGATACAGCTCATTGGCTGCGAGTAGGGCGCAATACTCATCGATGATGTTCTCTTCACCATCGTTTAGATACTGGAGGTTGTACTCTTTTAGATGCCAGTAACCCTTAACCGCCATTTCAAGGTATGTGTGGCTCGAGTAGCTGCCAGAGATTTCAAGCTCAGAAGCTGCGGCTAATGCTGCGATAGCAACACCTGCACCTTGTCGGTAGCCCGCTTGTAAGTCCGTTGATTTATGACCTTCTTGAGTCGCATAAGCGCAGATATCGCGTTGGTTGATATCTTTGCTCCATTTGTCGAATACCGTCATATAGAAGTATCCGTCAGCGTCTTGCATACGCACTAAGAAGTCGGCACCGAACAGAGCCTCTTCCGTTAGACGAGTCATGGAGAATTTCGGGAAGTCTGGGTTATGGCTAGTCAAGCGTACGCTTTTTAGCATGTTCCAAACGACCATCGGAATTTGTTGTGGGTTTAGGTAGTTACCATAAGACAGGTGGCTAAAATATTTACTGACATCACCTGATGCGTCATACCATCCACCGTGGACATCGACGTATCGGTCGGTACCTAGAATTTGTGCTTGTCGATCTTTTTTGTCGAAAATACCGCCACAGCGTTGTGACTTAAAGTAATGAAGCACATCAGAAAACGTGTGGTTCATTAATAGGTTGCTACCAATCTCAAATACTTCTGAACGCAGGTTGTCAAAACGTAGGTAGTAGCGACCAGATTCAGTGACTGAACTGAAATCAATAGTGAAGAATTGCCCTTGATGCCAATTTGCTACGCGGCCTTGTTTAACCACATCAAAATTTCCGACAGTCATATGGTTGTCAGCACAGACGAGTAGAGCCGTAGTGCTTGATAGGCGAGCTTTCTTAGTTTGTAGGATAGCTTGCTTCGGGCCTGTGGACTCATAGCCAATATGGTTGGTCAATAACAGCATCAATATTCTCCGACAGTCCTAGTTTCTATTGGCTAGGTACTTGAATGTTTTGGATATAAATAGTTAGGGTCCGAAGACCCTAACTTGGGTTTTATTGCTTAGCTTTCGTGTAGGTAACAGCGCACAAAGTGGTTATCAGCGAGCTGCGTAACCCCTGGTAGCTGCTCTTTGCACTTATCCATTGCGTGAGTACATCTGCCTGCAAATGGGCAGCCTGCTGATACTGGTGTCCACAGAGGAATCTCACCTTTGTTGCCTGCAAGTTGCTCGTGGATCGACTTCTTAGGATCTGGAACGGCCGAAACAAGCAATTGGGTGTATGGGTGCTGAGGGTTAGCAATCACGTCATCGGTATCGCCCCATTCCACCATGTGTCCCACGTACATCACCGAAAGGTCTTCAGCGATGTAACGAGCGGTTGCGATATCGTGAGTGATGTAAAGCAGAGACATTTGCTTCTCGAACTTCATCTCTTCCATCAGGTTCAAAACACCGGCACGAATCGATACATCAAGCATTGAAGTTGGCTCATCGGCTAGTACAACTTCGGCACCTACCGCGATGTTGCGGGCTAGGTTGACACGTTGACGTTGGCCGCCAGACAGTTGGTGAGGGTACTTCTTCGCCGTCTCTTTTGGTGGGATCAGGCCCACTTGCTCTAAAAGATCGTAAACACGTTCTTCTAGCTCTTTCTTGTTGCCCGGAGATACTTTCTTGTGGATCAACAGTGGTCGAGCAATGTGGTGGAAGATATTGTGCGTTGGGTTCAATGAACCAAACGGGTCTTGCCATACCATCTGCACGCCTTCACGGTAGTGCATAAGATCTTTTCTGCTTGAGATCTCTTGGATATCACGACCTTTGTATTCGATCGTGCCGCCTGAAGGTGCGTACATTTTTGCGATCATTTTTGCGGTTGTTGATTTGCCTGAACCAGACTCACCAACCACTGCTAGGCCACGGCTTTTGTACATCTTGAATGACACGTCGTTAATCGCACGCATCATTGGGGTTTGAATGGTGGTACTGCTTATTGGGAAGTCTTTTACGACATTCTTGCCTTCTACCAATAATTGACCGAAATCTTTGCTCATAATTGTCTCCAGAATCCTTATTCGCTTTGCTTGTTTTTAGGCGGTCGAGCCGCCTTGTTCGTTATTCACGCAAGCTATAGCTTCCTTTGTACTATTGGGTCACCGTACAGGTGGCAGTTAGACAAATGTCCCGGGTCGATAGAACGCAGCTTGGTTGGCACCTTGGTACACTTTTCATGTACACGGTCACAACGAGCTTGGAAACGACACCCTTCAGGGATCTCTAACAGGTTCAGAGGGTTACCCGGAATACCTGCTAACTTTGTCTTTGGCCCTGTCAGTGGAGGGAAAGAATTTCCCAGCCCTTTGGTGTAAGGGTGGTAAGGGTTTTCTAGAATATCTTGAGAGTTAGCCACTTCGATTAGCTCACCTGAGTACATGATGCCGATGCGGTCAGAGAACTCGACCATCAATGACAAGTCATGGGTGATGAACAGAATTGAGAAGCCAAATTCTTCTTTTAGTGCATAGATCTTTTGTAGGATTTCGCGTTGCACAACCACATCAAGTGCGGTTGTCGGCTCATCCATAATGATCAGCTTTGGATTCAGTGCTAACGCGATAGCAATAACCAAGCGCTGACGCATGCCGCCAGAGAATTGGTGAGGGTAATCACTCAATCGGCTCGGGTGAATATCGACGATTTCAAGTAGACCTTCAGCACGCTGCTTAGCTTGCTCGCGAGTCATGTTGGTGTGACGCATGATTACGTCACAGAACTGCTCTTCCATCGGTAGTACTGGGTTGAGTGCGTTCATCGCGCTCTGGAATACCATCGACATCTCACTCCAACGGAACGACTGCATACGGTCATCACTGTATTCAAGGATGTTCTCACCGTTGAAGATAACCTCACCACCACTGATGTAAGCGGGCGGCTTATGAAGACGCATAAGAGAGAAAGCGACCGTTGATTTACCACAGCCAGATTCACCAGCTAGGCCGAAGACTTCACCTGGAGCGATGTCGAAACTTACGTTGTTACACGCACGAACATCGCCAGACTCTGTGATGTAATCCACGCATAAGTTGCGGATAGAAATTAGTAGTTCAGACATGATTATTTATCTCCGCTCCAAAGTGCATTTTGTGGTGGTAGTTCTGGTTCACGTTCTTCTTTGTCTTGAGCTGCTAGTTTCTTCCAACGCTTCATGCCTTTGTGAGAACGCAGTTGCGGGTTAGCAATTTCATCGACCGCGAAGTTAAGTAGAGCAAGGCCAGTTACAAGTAGTGTCAGTGCGATACAAGGAGCCAGCAGTTCCCACCAAGCGCCAATCAGCATTGATGAAGAGGTTTGAACGTTGTAAAGCATGATGCCCCAGCTGATTGTGTTCGGGTCACCAAGACCTAGGAACGAGATGGTTGCTTCCATCATGATTGCGTACATCACCGAACCGATGAAGCTTGCGCCAACGATAGAGATAAGGTTTGGCAGAATCTCTACGAAGATGATGCGGAATGAAGATTCACCCAAAACTTCAGCGGCTTTTACAAACTCTTTTTCACGCAGTGCTAAGGTTTGGGAGCGAACAACACGGGCACCCCAAGCCCAAGACATAAAGCCGATAACCAAGGTTATGGTGAGTGGCCCTGCCTCACCGATAAAGGCTGCTACTACGAACAGTAATGGGTATTGAGGGATTACCAGCATGATGTTCATTGCGGCTGTTAGAACGTCATCGACACGGCCACCGAAGTAACCTGCAGAAACACCAATAACAGTTGCGAGTAAACATACGGTTAGACCCGCACCAAAACCTACAGCAAGAGATACGCGTGCGCCGTATACCACTTGAGACCAAACGTCACGACCCATACGAGTTGTACCTAGTACGTGGTCTGCCTTTTTAGACATGATCAATGTACGACGGTCGTCTGCTAGATTTTGAGCAACCCAGCCATCAGGGTTAGTTTGTGCAGACTTCACCACGAAACCAGGATATTCGTGTGGGTTACCTGTACGCTTGTCTGGTACATGTTTGGTGATTAATGGAGCTGCAATCGCGCCAAGAATAAAAATACTTAGGATGATGACGCCTGTTAGGGCCATCGGGTTACGCCAAATGAGTTTTAAAAAGTCTTTCATGATTATTTACCACCCTTACGAAGACGAGGGTCAAGAACAACGTAAAGCATGTCTGCAACTAGGTTAAAGAACAGCATGAATAGCGTCATGATAAGCAGCTGACCTTGCAGTACTTGGTAGTCACGAGCGTTAATTGCGTTGAAAAGTACGCTGCCAAGACCTGGGTAGTTAAAGATGATTTCGATAATTAACTGACCGCCGATTGCCATACCTAGCGACATTGACAGGGCTGTCACACTAGGTAGCATCGCGTTACGAGCTGCGTAGTTGAATACCACTCGGTTTTCGCTCAGGCCTTTGCCTTTCGCCATGGTGATGTAGTCTTCGGCTAATAGGTTGATCATGTTGTTACGCATGTTTACTAGGAAGCCACCAATTTGAACAACAGAAGCACAGAACAGTGGTAAGAAGGCGTGGTAAGCGACATCTTTAATGAATGCCCAGCTTGTCCAATCAGGTATAGTACCAGCGGTGTAGGCATACCCTGTTGGGAACCACTTCAAGCCAATTGCAAAGGTAAATAGTGCAATCATCGCGATAACAACTTGAGGAACGGCTTGTAGAATCAGCATCCCTGGCGTTACGAAGGCATCGTACTTACTGCCGCGTTTCCACGCTGCGAAAATACCTAGGATTGAACCAATCGAGAAAGAAAGAATAACTGCGGTGCCGGCTAAGAAAAGCGACCAACCGAATGCTCCACCCAACAGTGTGTTTACAGAAAGTGGGTAGAATTGAATTGATGTACCAAGTTCCCAGCTAAGAATGTTCTTCATGTACGCCACGTATTGAACTAAGTAGCCACCATCAACGAAGCCTAATAGTTCTTTCATTGCAGCAATACGCTCTGGAGTAACTTGTACAGAAGCGTTCGCAAACATCATGGTAACTGGGTCACCAGGCATTGCTCTTGGAATAATAAAGTTTAACGTCGCAGCAACTAATAGCGCGACAAAATAAAATGACAAACGTCTTAAAAAATAACCCATAACTCACACCTTACTCACCCAGATTGTTTCCCTGTTTCTGGATTCAGGTCGCTCCTAGCGAAATTTGGAACGAAAAATCCCCTGACGACTAGCGCCATACTTTCAATTGAGAGTGTGGGGATTTTTATAAGCGGCGTAAGAGGTTACGCCGCAAGGATTGAACGATTACTTATTTAACTGGTTTTAGGTCCAGTACATGAAGTAGACGCTCTGGAATACCAGCCCAAATGTTTGGACGGCCTTTTGGATTTTCTTCGTTCCACCAACCAGTGAAGCGAGTTGTGTTGTATTGGTACATGTAAGCACCAGACATCACAGGGATTGTCACTTGGTCTGCAGCGATGATTTGCTGGATACCGTGTGCAATGTCTAGCTGCTCGTTCTTATCAGCTGTTTTGTAGAAGCTGTTTAGAAGACCATCTAGCTTGTCGTTTTTGTAGAAGTGCATTGCGAAACGAGGCATACCATCACCAGATTGTAGTGATGAGTTGTAAGCACTGTTCCAGTACGTGTATGGATCCGCACCGTGGAAGTAGTTTGTGTATGCTACGTCGTATGTACCTTCAAGCATTGCTTGGTTGTAAACAGAGAAGTCAGGTGTACGAGCTTTTGCTTTAATACCGATTTCGTTTAGCTGTTCTACCGCTAGTTGAACTGTGTTGTTGAAGTCAGTCCAGCCGTTTGGCGATTGAATCATTAGTTCGAAAGACTTGCCTGATGGAGTGTCAACAAAACCATCTTTGTTTACATCTTTGAAGCCAGCGTCAGCAAGAAGCTTCTTCGCGCCTTCAGCGTTGTAAGTGTTGAAGCCTTTGTACTTGTCATGAGTTTTTTCATCAGACCAAGCTTCAAACGCGTAGCCAAGACCCGATGCGAAATCGTTTACAGTACCGCCACCGTAGAATGCGATGTCGATGATAGTTTGACGGTCAAGAGCCATAGAGAAAGCACGACGGAAGTCAACGTTGCTCAATGCTTCATGCTTCGCAGCATCAGGGTGCTTGAAGTTAACGATGAATGCCTGTGTACCTGCTGGCGGGTACCAGTAGTGGTGTTTAGGGCTAGCTGCTGCGTATGTACGATCGATATCTGGAACGAAAGAAGACGTCCAGTCCATTTCACTGTTTACAACTTTACCTAGGAATTGGTCGTTGTTCGCAATTTGTGGAACACGTAGACAGTCAACATCTAGGTTGTCTGCATCCCAGTAGTTCGGGTTTGCACACTGGATGTATAGCTGCGCTGTAAACGTATCGATTTCTGTAAATGGACCAGAACCTACCGGGTTCTCATTGGTAAACGTTGATGGATCTTTAACGTCTTTCCAGATGTGCTTAGGTACTACAGGTACTTTAGCAATCTCGTAAGGTACGTTTGAGTTTGCTTCTGTTAGTGTGAACTTAACTTGGTTGTCGTTCAGTTTCTCTACAGAAGTTACCCAAGAGTTGATACCAGATTGGTCAAGCTCTGGCTTCTCTTTTACAAGGTTGAAAGAAAAAACAACATCATCAGCAGAGAAAGTTTCTCCGTCAGACCATTTAACACCCTTACGAATGTCGAAAACAACGCTCATCAGATCATCTGACATCTTGAAGTTTTCAGCTAGACGGAACACTGGAGTGTTACCGTGCATTTCGTTAAATACTACTAGCGGCTCATACATGAAGTCAGTTGTAGTATGTAGGTTAGTAGCACCAAGGTACGGGTTAAAGTTACGTACGAATGTAGTGTACTCTTTCGGGTGAACGGTCAGTTCACTGCGTTCTGCAGCGGTTGCTACTGATGCAAAACCTGTTGTAGCAGTTGCAATAATTGCTGTTGCTATTGCTGTTTTTTTTATATTGGCAAGCATAGCTGTTCCTTACTATTTGCTTTCATTTCACTAATGGATTGAATGTTATCTGTCGCTAAATTGTTTAGTAGATACACACTCTGGTTAAAGGCCTACCTCTTCTTCGTTGCTCCAGATTCATCGTTGATCTGAGAAGTGGTAAGAGTGGCCTGTAGGCCTTTGGCAGGAGTAAGAAAACACCTTATCGATGAATTAATCAAACTCGTTTCCCGTCAAAAACGTTAAAAATACACAACCCCACGTCATTAACGTCAAAATAGGTTGCTTTGGTGGTTTTTTGTGCGGAATTGTTAAGGTGATGTGACTCGCATTTGGTTTTGAGGTTATTGCTAGTTGTAAGTGGTCACTAACTTTAAAGGCTTTTTATTATAATGCTTTACCCTACGTTGGTATAATTGTAGATCTCGGTCACTTGCCAGTTTTACGTTAAATTTCCCTAGAAAATTAAATCTGCCGTTCTGTTGTGACTCGCTTCTCAAACTGCAACAAAGAGTCAGATATGATTGAGAATAGAACGAAAAGTACTGACGGTTACGAGCTCACACTGTACGTAATTGGCGTGAATTCCTCCTTGTTTAAGGGCGTAAAAAAAGTGCGTTGCAAGCGATGGGATTCTACTTTTTGTGATTATTAGGCGTACAAAAAAGCCCACGCTAGGTGGGCTCCATTATTCAAAGTATCGTGATGTTGGTTCAGGGATTAACTGGTCAGTAGTTTCTGAAGTTTATCTCTTAGCATCTCAATATGGGTTCTTTCTGGCGTCTGTTCTTTACAGTGTTCCAGTATGAATTCGATTGAGCTCAGTACCGTTCGCCAGCGAGGGGTTTTCGGTAGGGTTTCTACGCGTAGGTATTTGTCTAGCGTTCGAGTTTGCAGCGTACTGCGGTCTAAGTAGACGCGCCACAAGCCACTCTTCTCGGCGAAAGCGAACTTGGTTTCACCAGTCACCGATTCCCAGTAGATGATGGCATTAGTCATCGCATCGACCAGTACCTCGCGCATTAACTCTTGCTTGTTTTTACCTTCACCGGTTGCCTTGTCAGCAAGACGAGTAAATTCTCCGCCAAGCTCCTTCAACTGTTGCAACTTATCTTTGTCGCCTTCAAAGGCATAACTAGAGAGAGCTTCAACCGCCGTTTCAAGGTTATTGATTCGGTTTGAGTTAACACCACCACCTACATTGAAGATATACATGGTGTCGAGCCCTGAGCCTTCAGGCAGCTTAAGGATGTCACTTGGTATGCGCTGACGTGTATCGTCTATATAGATATCAATATCACCGCAGTAGTGGGCTTGTTCTACCTTAAGGTATTTAGGCGCAATGATCTCGTCGACCATTGAGCGTTTAAGTTGTTCTTGTCCGCGTCTGAATAGCTTCGCCGCAGCTTCGTTAGCAAAGCGAATACGTTGGTCGTCACGAATACAGATGATGGCTTCAGGTGCCGATTCTAGTTGCTCTAATAAGCGGCCTTGAGTTTCTAACAAGTTAGCCTCAACCATCGCTCTATGTTTGAGCTCGAGTTGCAGTTGGTCGTTTTCAAGGCGTCTCTGTTCAGCTTTGCTTGCTGATAGATGTGCTGTAATTCGAGCCGCTAGTTCTTGTTTGTTGAACGGTTTAGACAAGTAGTCATTGGCGCCAGCTTCGAAACCTCGAACACGGTCTTCTGCTTGGTTGAGTGCCGTTAGCATGATGATTGGCAACTGAGCATGATCGTATTGCTTACGCAGTGCTTCACAAACCTGATAGCCGCTCATTCCTGGCATCATGATGTCGAGCAGAAGCAGCTCTGGCTTCTCTTTCTCAATCAGTTCAATGGTTTCAGGGCCATCACATGCAGTACGTACTCGATAACCTTCTAACTTCAAGAAGCTGTCTAATACTCGCAGGTTAACCGGCTCATCATCGGCGATAACCAATAACGGGCCATCTGGGTTTTCACTGATAACACTATTTTCTTGTTGGCTGTTATCAATTAAATCAGGCGCTTGGAAGTGCGAGTAGTGACCTGATTCGTTGTAACTGTCTAACTCATCTTGAGTAGCTAGGGGCAGGGTAAAGCTAAACGTAGTGCCGAGCATTGGTTGGCTACTAACGTACAGTGAACCGCCCATTAGCTCGATCAACTGACGACTGATCGATAATCCAAGCCCTGCACCTTGGCGGTAGTTACTCGCATCTTGGCCTGCTTGAATCAATGGCTCAAAGATGTGCTCAAGGTACTCGGCCGGTATACCTTGGCCAGTATCGACAACTTGTACACGAATGTTGTCATCGATAACGCTGGCAGAGATAACAATTTTACCTTCTGAGGTGTACTTGATGGCATTGCCGACCAAGTTATACATCACTTGCTCAAGTCGTTGAGGATCCGATGAAACCAGACCTAAATCACTTGGGACTTGGTTAATAATACGGATTGGCTTATTGCCCAATAGGTGATGAGACAACTCTAGGACCAAGCTGGTGGCTGCCGACAAATCAACGGCTGATTTCTTAATATCTAAGCTGCCATAGCGCATCTTGTGATAATCAAGCAGATCATCAACCAAGGTCGCCAATCTCTGACCGCTATTGATGATGATATCCAACTGATATTTCTGATTAGCAGGAATAGGGCCGTTAGCTCCAGATATCAACGCTTCAGCGATACCCACCATGCCATGCAGTGGTGTTCTCAATTCATGTGAAGTAGTCGCTAAGAACTCATCTTTGAGTTTATTTGCCAGTTGTAACTCTTCGTTTTGCTTTTGAATGGTCTTAAGGTTGTCCTCAAGCTCATCGTTTTGGCTTTTGATGAGCTGCATTTTTTCACGAATAGATCGCTGCATTCTTTCGAAGCTCACCGCGAGTCGGCCTATCTCATCTTTGCGCTCGGTATTGATCATGGTTTCATCGAGATCACCCGCCGATACTTTTTCGGCAGCCCACGTCAGTTTAAGCAGTGGGGATGTGATGAAGTTAGACAGATAGTGCGATGCAACGACTACCAGAATGATCGCCGTTAGCATCACGATCACGAAGATCTTTTCTAACTGATGAATACGGGCAAACGCCTCTTTCTCTGGCAGCTCTACGACAAGAGCCCATGTTGCGTATTTCAGCTCAATTGGCGTATATGCCGCGATGATCGCTTGATCTAGGGTGTTGTCGAAGGTGCCAACCGCTGTTTCGCCAGCCAATGCTTTATCGACAACATCTAGGCTCAAGTTGATAGATTCTTGTGAATGAGCAAGGCTACGCGGCAGGTGATCATCACCTACAAGCAGCGTTTGAATATTCGAACTCTTGTTGAGATCCGCAATCAACTTAGTAATGCCGTTGATTGGTAGCCTAAACATCGCGTAACTGTGTAGGTAGCCTTGTTGAACGATAGGTGCGCCTAGCCATGCGGTCTGTTTGCCATTCTCGTCTTTAAAGTCAGAAACGATAACCGGCGTGTAATCTTCGTTAGATTTGCGTCGGTCGGTTACGTCTTTGGCTAGTCGTTGAAAGGTAATACCTAGGTTGGAGTCCTTGTATTTTCCTGTCAGCAGATTGGTGCCGTAATCGTCATTTTTAAAGACGGAATAAGCGACGTTACCGTTGATATCAACTAAGAGAATATCGTCAAAATCAGAGCGTTTAAGCAGTTCTAGGTAAGCATTATGGTAGCGCTTGTGGAGCAGGCGATAACGCTCGCTGCCAATAAAGCTGCTGGATTCAGGGAGGATCGACGTTTTGATTTGATCGCCAGAGCCTTGAATATAGCGCTGCTGTGCATTACTGCGTGCCTCGTCAATATCTAACCCCAATCGTTGAAATGCATTGATCAAACCATAAAATCGCCCGCCACTGGCATTGGCCAATTCTGAGCGAACAAAGCCCATCACTTGGGATTCTTGAGCTTGTAGGTAATCGACAATTTGCTGCTGCTTAGTATCACGAACCGAAACAAGGTGTGAGGTGCTTTGTTCCTGGAGATCCTGACTGTGCGATTGGAGGAAAAATATCGCGATAAGTGTCACAGGGGTAATACTGAGGACAAGAAATGCCAGCATTAGGGTATTTTGAAGGCGCTTAAACTTCTGCTTACGATAGAATCTAAACATAAATTGGGTACTACTTTCCTTTGATGTACTGCTAAAAGGGGCGAAAACAAGTACAGAGAATAGAATTAACGGGTTCCAATTTAACGAAATTAACGAGTTTTTTTACTTTGACAAGTAAGTGGTATTTAAAGCGTGTGCAAAAGCTCATTTTTATAGAGTTTTGACAAAAATATGAACAGACAGCGCAGATAATGACCCTGCGCTGTGCTAGAGAGGTTATTTGTTTGCGTGATAGATCGCGAATTTAGTGGTCTTATTTAGAGTCGCGCATTTTCCAAACGCTTGTTCAATAATTGGAATGTATTTTAAGAAACTATTCGCAACAATAATCATCTCACCAGAACGCTTCAAATGCTTAGGAGCCTGAGAAAGTAAGGTCTCAGTCGCGCTGTAGCTAGTGTCTAAACCTGAATGGAATGGTGGGTTACTGATGATGAACTGATAGTCTTCTGCAGTATCAGAATAGACATCGGATGCGAAGACTTTACCCGTTAAACCATTCGCTTCTAGCGTTGCTTGGCTTGATGCCACGGCAAATGCACTGATGTCGCACATTTCTAGCTCGATATCTGGGTTACGAGATGCCATCACCGCGCCCAATACGCCTGCACCACAGCCAAAATCCAGTACCTTGCCTTTTAGTTTTGGCAGAGTATCCAACAGAAGTTGGCTACCGACATCGAATTGACCGTGACTGAAGACGCCAGGAAGGCTTTTTACCGTAAGTGATTGCTCACCAATGTTAACCGTGTAGGTCTTAAACCAGTCTTGCAGGTTGAACGCTTGTGGTTGCTCGAAGCATTGACCCCAGTAGAAAGAGCAACGACGCGCTGAATCGTATTTAACAACTTTGCCGTAAGGAGCAAACATCTTCTCGATGCTTTTCACGCCTGAACGGTTTTCACCAACCACGACGATCTCGGTATCTTTGCCTAGCTTGGCAAATAGCATCGCCAACAAAAATTCCGCTTCCGCTTTGGCTTTTGGCCAGTACAACATCACTAAGTCGGCTTTGGTCTCTTCGGTAAACTCCGCACCATAAAAACGTTGGATGGTGTTGTAGCCTTCTAATTGACGGTAGTAGCTGTAATTAGAAGTAAACACAGAGACAGATTCACAATGCTTCGCTAACTCAACAGGGAACAAATCTTCTGCCTCACCGGCAACTAAAACATGTTTGCCTTCAAAGTAGGCGAGTTGGCGTTGAGCAATCTGGCTTGGTGCAATATAAGCTGACATAGGACACTCTGTTGAATCGTTAGCAAAAAATGAGGGCGGATTTTCGCATAATCCGCCCAAAGCTTGAAGTGTTTAATACGGGTTCGCCAATCAAGTTGACGTCAAGTTCGTTAACTCTTGTCTTGCTGGTTTAAAAAGTCCTTAAACTCTTCATCGTAGATGTTGAATAGGACAATGGTAATCGCAAAAATCAATGGTCCGTAGATAAGACCAATTAGGCCAAACAGTTGAATACCACCCAATAGTGAGAAGAAGATCATCAGGGTATTCATGCCTGCACTGCCTTGCATTAGCAGCGGACGCAGAAGGTTATCAATTGAACCAACAATCGCTACACAGTAAACCGTTAGGAAAATCGCCCACGTGGTATCACCAGTTAGGAACAAGTAGGTTGCTGCTGGAATCCAGATTAATGCGGTACCCACAACTGGGATGAAAGAGGCAAAGCCCATCATAGTACCCCAGAATAGACCTGGGAAACCGGCAATCCACATACCTAAACCGCCGGCAAAACCTTGCGCGATTGCGGTTAAGAATGAGCCCATTACTGCTGATTTAGATACTTGTTCTATCTCTGTTAGAAGTTTGTCTTCTTGGCTACGAGACAGCGGCAGAATATGACGAACCACACTGATGATTTTGTCATGATCTCTTAATAAGAAGAACAAAACGAACAGCATCAAGAAGAAATCCATCAAGAAATTGGTTGCGTCACCTAAGATTTTGGCACTGATACCAACTAGCTTAGAACCAAAGCTGGTCGCAAACTCACCGACTTTTTGTGCGATGGCTTGGGGCTCAATGTTGTCGAAAGGCAGGTAGTTATTCACAAATGACAGCGCTTTGACCACTAACGGATGAGCAAACAGAGTCTGAATGCCGCCGTGTGTTACCCATTGGTAGGTGTTCTGAGAGAACAGAGAACCTTGCTGAACAATTGCTGCGAATACTGCCAATAAAGGGATAACAATAATGAAGGTCAGTATGATACAAGACAGCAGAGAGACGATGTTTTCTTTATTCGGGAGCTTTTTTTCAAGCCACTCATGGATTGGGAACATCAATAGTGAAATGATAAAGGCCATCACGATAGAGTTAACGTATGGCTCGATAAGCAAGTAACAAGCATAAGCCGCCGCGAGTAGGGCAATGATGATCACCCAGTGGCTGGAATTGATTTTGAGTTTTTCTGACACGGTAATGGTCTCTATATTTGCGTTCTGAGTTTATAATGGCTGCAAAACAGAGAGTTAGCAATGAGGAGTTTTGATAATGGGATGCTGTAATAAAGATAAGAAATGCCAAGACGAAGAACAGCAAACAAAAAAAGAGATCCCTTGGTTCAGAATGTTCCTCGGTACCTTGATGTTGTTGGTTTTTCTTTTCTGGGAACGTTAATGCTTTTGGTTCAGCTTTAGCCTTAGTCGACGGCTAAATAAGCTGTCATATTTGTGGCTGTTGAGCGCGATATATAAAAAAGGGCTGCATTTAATGCAGCCCTAAATTCAATCGGTTAGCGACTTATAAAGTGCTTTCGATTATTTGCTTTCAGCAGCAATGATCGCAAGAGAGCGGTCAGCAGCTTCTAGTGTTGCATCAAGTTCTTTTGAACCATGAGCAAGAGAAGTAAAGCTTGCTTCGAATGCTGAAGGTGCAAGGTAAACACCGTGATCTAACATTAGGTGGAAGAAGCGCTTGAAGCGTTCTACATCACACTTAGTTACATCTTCGTAGCACGTCACAGTTTCTTGGTCAGTGAAGAAGAAACCAAACATGCCGCCAACTTGGTGAACTAGCATTGGGATGCCGTGCTTGTCAGCAAGTTGCTTGAAGCCTTTTGCCAACTGCTTAGTTTTTGAAGCTAGACGCTTTTCGTTGCCTTCTTCTCGTAGAAGGTTCAAACATGCGTAGCCAGCAGCCATTGCAACAGGGTTACCTGAAAGCGTACCCGCTTGGTAAACAGGGCCAGTTGGTGCGATGTATTGCATCACGTCTTTACGACCACCGAAAGCGCCCACAGGCATGCCGCCGCCGATCACTTTACCAAGACACGTTAGGTCTGGCTTGATGTTGTAGTAAGCCTGAGCACAACCTTCAGCAACGCGGAAACCTGTCATTACTTCATCAAAGATTAGCAATGCACCTTCTTGGTCACAGATTTCACGTAGACCTTCGTGGAAGCCTTCTACAGGAGGGATACAGTTCATGTTACCCGCTACTGGCTCAACGATGATACAAGCGATCTCGCCTTTGTTTGCTGCGAAGATTTCACGTACTGAATCTAGATTGTTGAAGGTTGCCGTTAATGTCAGCTTAGCAAAGTCAGCCGGTACACCAGGAGAGCTTGGTTGACCTAAAGTCAGTGCGCCGGAACCAGCTTTTACCAGTAGACTGTCTGCGTGGCCGTGGTAGCAGCCTTCAAACTTAAGAATTTTGTCACGACCAGTGAAGCCACGAGCTAGACGAATCGCGCTCATTGTTGCTTCTGTACCTGAGCTCACCATACGTAGCTGTTCCATTGATGGAACCATCTCAGATACAAGTTCAGCCATTTTGATTTCAGTTTCGGTTGGAGCACCGAAGCTAAGGCCGCGTTGAGCTGCTGCAATCACAGCATCACGAATAACAGCGTGGTTGTGACCAAGGATCATTGGCCCCCAAGAGCCAACGTAATCGATATACGCTTTACCATCAGCATCAAAAATAAGTGGGCCATCAGCGCGTTCAACGAAGATTGGAGAACCACCTACGCCATTGAATGCACGAACTGGAGAGTTTACGCCACCAGGAATAGTTTGCTGTGCTTTTTCGTACAGCTCTGCTGATTTGGTCATTGATATATCCTCTTTTGACTGTCGGACCAATTGGCACGCATTGTACCTATCCCTAATCCAACTAGGAATGCTTTCGCCCAGATAATCACCCGAATCTGGTTGTTTTGTGTGGTTACACGTTTTAATTGTTAGATATTGGTGAGTTTACAGCAGTAAAAGGACCGATCCTGTGGTGAATACTTGAACGTTTCAGTCAGGTATTAGATAATCACCGGAATATAAGAAAATACTCAACAACTATGGTCTCGAATTAGATTTGTATCATGTTGTTTTTGACACAGGTAAGAGAGGTTGTCGTGAGCGAAGTAAATATCCCATTGTCTTTTTCTGATGCAGCAGCTACCCGCGTACAAACGCTAATTGCTGAAGAAGAAAACCCAGAACTAAAACTGCGTGTATACATTACAGGTGGTGGTTGTAGCGGTTTCCAATACGGCTTCACATTTGATGAAAAAGTAAATGATGGCGACACTACAATTGTAAACAGCGGTGTAACGCTGGTTGTTGACCCAATGAGCCTACAGTACTTAATGGGCGGCATGGTTGATTACACAGAAGGCCTAGAAGGCGCTCGTTTCTTTGTGAACAACCCGAACGCGACAACAACATGTGGTTGTGGTGCATCATTTAGCGTATAGCATGAGCTCAAAGCTGCATTAGCTGAAAGCCACACCAGAAGGTTGTAAACGCCGAACTTATGTTCGGCGTTTTTGTTTTTATATCCCCAAATTTCTCTTCATAACAAAGCTCCTTTCTTAGCAAGGCTCTTGTTTGTCACGCAGCCTCAAAATTGCTAAGACATATTAAGTTATTGCTTTTAAAATCATTCCAACCTTCTATTTTGTCATTTTTAGTACACGGCATATTTTTTAAACTGTCGATAGCGTCCAACTTCGTTGAGGATTGGTCTGTTAAGGTTACCTTTGTGCATAAGGAAGTTGCACATCACGCTATTAAGCCAACTAGCGCGCCTGAATGACATCGGACAAAAGGATTTGTTATGCCCACTCTATTTTCTAACTCACCACTTTTTCAGAAATTGAAGCAGCCGTGGCTGGTTTCTCTGACTCTAGTCGTGTTGTTGTCGATCTGGCTTGGTTTAGGCGTAGGGCAAGCAGAAGAGTCACCTGAAAAAAAGGCAACAGAAATTCCGCTGGCTAAGGTTTCCTTTCAAACCTTCACCTCATCACCGACCTTTAAAACGATTGATCTCTATGGAAGAACGGCGCCCGATAGGCATGCTCGTCTAGGTGCAGAAGTCGCGGGTAAGATTGTCAGATTGAATGTTGTTAAGGGGGGGATGGTTAAAGCAGGACAAGCCATTGCCCAGATAGATAAGGGTGATTTAGAGATTCAACTAGAGCGAGCATCTGCGTTATATCGCTTGAAGCAGAAAGAGTTCAAAGCGGCGCAGTCACTGAAGAAAAGAGGACTGCAAGGTGAAATCGCCTACACCACAGCTGAGGCTTCATTAACAGAAGCAAAAGCCATGATGCGCAATGCGGAGTTGGCTTTAAAGAATACTGTGATTACTTCGCCTTTTTCGGGTGTGGTTCAAGATTTGATGGTGGAGCTCGGTGATTTCGTTAGTGTTGGCGATCCTGTTGCTGGCGTGATTGACCTCGATCCTTTGGTTATTGAGGCGGATGTCAGTGAGCGTCATATCCAACATTTGCTAGTCAATCAATCTGCTTTGGTTCGTTTGTTAGGGCGAGAAGAAGCGGAAGGCCGTTTACGCTATGTTTCTCGTATCTCTTCTGTTGCTACTAATACCTTCCCAATCGAGATAGAAATCGATAACTCTAAAGGCCTATTACCAGCAGGTGTCAGTGCCGAAGTTAAACTCAACCTAGAAACAAGAGATGCAATAAAGATAACACCGGCGATGCTAGCATTGGATGAGGCGGGTAACCTAGGGGTCAAAACCTTGGTTTCAGTCGATGACTCACCAACGGTGAAGTTTGTAGGCATTCAGCTAGTAAAGGCCGAACAAGATGGAGTGTGGCTCACGGGGCTAGGTCAACGCGTCGATATCATCACAGTAGGCCAAGGGTTTGTGCGTGATGGTGATTCGGTGATTGCTGTTGAGCAAGTCGCTGAACTCTCTAACGTAACCGCAGAGTAGGAGATAACCGATGTATTCAATTATTGATGCAGCCTTGTCTCGTGCTCGAACAATGCTCTCCCTTTTAGCGTTAATCCTTGTAGCCGGTGTCGTCACCTATATCACGATACCTAAGGAATCGAGCCCAGACATTACCATCCCAATTATCTATGTTTCGGTCGGGCACCAAGGGATCTCGCCAACGGATGCAGAACGTTTATTGGTTCGACCTATTGAGCAAGAGCTGAGGTCGATTGAAGGCGTAAAAGAGATGACAGCAACCGCAGCAGAAGGGCATGCCTCTGTTGTGTTGGAGTTTAATGTTGGCGTCGATCTCACCAAAGCAATGGCCGATGTGCGTGACGCGGTTGATCTGGCTAAACCAAAACTACCAGAAGACAGTGACGAACCGACCGTAAATGAGGTGACGCTGGCTTCTGAGCAACCTGTTTTGTCTGTTGTGCTATTCGGTACCGTTCCTGAGCGCACCATAGTGCAAATTGCCCGAGAGCTTGGAGACAAATTAGAAAGCTATCGCCAAATCCTTGAAGTCGATATTGCGGGCGATCGCGCTGACATCGTCGAGATCATTGTCGATCCGTTATTGATGGAGAGCTACAGCTTAGATCAAGCGGATATCTATAATCTGATCGTTCTGAACAATCGAGTGGTGGCCGCAGGTTTTGTTGATACTGGCTACGGACGTTTTTCTGTCAAAGTCCCTTCGGTATTTAACTCCTTAAAAGACGTGCTTGAGTTGCCTATTAAAGTGGATGGCAAGCAGGTGGTCACTTTTGGCGATGTCGCTACGGTTCGTCGAGCGTTTCGAGATCCTGAAAGTTTTGCTCGTTTAGATGGCAAATCTGCGGTGGTGTTGGATATCAAGAAGCGTGCAGGTGAGAACATCATCGAAACCGTTGAGCTAGTCAAAGCGGTAATGGCTGGTGCTCAGCAGCAAGCGGAATGGCCAAATAACCTGTTGGTCAAATACACCTGGGATGAATCTAAAGATGTGAAGATCATGCTTAATGATCTGCAAAACAATATCTTATCCGCCATTATTCTGGTGGTGATCGTTATCATCGCGATTCTTGGTGTGCGTACCGCTTTGTTAGTGGGTATTTCCATTCCAGGCTCATTCCTAACCGGGTTATTGGTTCTTTCGGTGTTTGGCTTAACCGTCAACATCGTAGTGCTGTTCTCTCTGATTATGGCGGTGGGGATGCTAGTAGACGGTGCGATTGTGGTGACCGAATTTGCAGACAGGCGAATGCAAGAGGGTGAAGGGCGCAAAGCCGCTTACCGAGATGCAGCGAAACGGATGGCGTGGCCGATAACCGCATCGACTGCCACAACCTTAGCCGCATTTGCTCCGTTACTGTTTTGGCCTGATGTGACGGGCGAATTTATGAAGTTCTTACCACTAACTCTGATCGCGACTTTAACTGCATCATTGATCATGGCGTTGTTGTTTGTGCCCGTGCTGGGCGGTTTGATTGGCAAACCTCAATACGTATCGTCTAAAAGCCAAGCTCGAATGGTCGCACTGCATAATGGTGACTTTTCACAGGCTACTGGTTTAACCAAGGCTTACTACCACACGCTTTCTTTAGCGATTAAACACCCCTTTAAGATTTTGTTCAGTGCGGCACTGCTCGCGGTTGCAGTTGGTTTTACTTATTCAAAAGCGGGTCTAGGTGCAGAGTTCTTCCCAGAAGTTGATCCGCCATTCTTTAATGTCAAAGTTCGCTCGCATGGGGATCTGTCTATCCAAGAAAAGGATGACATCATGCGTGATATTGAACTGATGATGCTCAATCATGATGAGTTCGATACCGTTTACACGCGTACTGGTGGTGACGACCAGATTGGTTTGATCTCAATTACGCCTGTTGACTGGCAATATCGACGCAGCGTTAAGGCGATTATTGATGAGTTGAAGGTACAAACCGATCAATACGCTGGTGTTGAGATTGAATATAAGTTCCCTGATGCTGGGCCTCCGGTTGAAAATGACTTAGTGATTGAGCTGTCGGCAAGAACTCCAGAGCAGCTCAATCAGGCTGCAAAAATTGTGAGAGGTTGGGCTGATGGAAATAAAGCACTGACCAATATCAGCGATACTGCGAGTAAAGATGGCATCGATTGGAAGGTGGATATTCGCCGCGACGATGCTGCGCGCTTTGCAGCTGATGCGACCTTAGTGGGTAATACCGTTCAATTCGTGACTAATGGTCTCAAGATTGGTGATTATCTGCCCGATGACTCTTCAGAAGAGGTCGATATCTTGGTGCGCTACCCTAATGATAAGCGTGATATCGGGCGCTTCGACCAGCTTAGGGTGAAAACGCCAGCAGGTTTAGTACCTATTACTAATTTCGCTCAGATCGTTCCCGACCATAAGCAAGACACCATTAAACGCCTTGATGGCAAGCGTGTGGTGAACATCATGGCGGATATGGAAGAAGGGTATAACCTTGCTCTCGAACTACCAAAGATCGAACAAGCATTGAGTGAGCTAGGGCTGCCGAGTAGCGTGGAATTTCGCATCCGTGGTCAAAACGAAGAACAAGAAAACTCGTCAGCCTTTTTACAAAGTGCTTTCTTGGTTGCTTTGGCGGTAATGGCTTTGATTCTGATTACTCAGTTCAATAGCTTCTATCAAGCGTTTTTGATTCTGAGTGCTGTATTGTTTTCGACCGTTGGCGTGTTCGTTGGCTTACTGATCTTCCAACGTCCGTTTGGCATTGTGATGTCGGGAATTGGGGTAATAGCGCTCGCCGGCATAGTCGTGAACAACAACATCGTGTTGATTGATACTTATAATCAGCTCATCAAAAGAGGCTTGGACAAGCGAGATGCGATTCTAAGAACCGGTGTTCAGCGTTTAAGGCCAGTAATGCTCACGACGGTTACGACTATCTTAGGTTTAATGCCGATGGTGTTAGAGATGAACATCGACCTGATTAATCAAAAGATAGAGTTTGGCGCGCCAAGTACACAATGGTGGTCACAGCTTGCGACCGCTATTGCTGGTGGTTTGGCGTTTGCCACGGTGCTGACTTTAGTATTAACCCCTTGTTTGTTAATGCTTGGACGGAACAACAAACCTGAAAAACAGTAGCTAGTTGTGGTATGTGAGCATAAAAAAGAGCGCCTTGATGGGCGCTCTTTGCATTTTTCTATTTTGCAGTGAAGCTACAAACGCCTAGTTAGTCGCTAGTAACTGACCGTATCGCTCAAGGTTTCTTAATCGAATCTCTGAGTTGGCAATAAAGGTTGCTTTTGCTTTACCAGTTAACGACTTGGATTGAGGCAATTTCACGGTACGCGCATTTTTATGTACGCCATTAACCAAGAATTCATAATGTAAGTGCGGGCCAGTCACACGGCCTGTACCGCCCAAAGTACCAATGGTTTGGCCTTGTTTTACGCGCTGACCGGTTTTCACCATACGTCGCTTCATGTGCAGGTACTTGGTGATGTAGGTGTTGCTGTGGCGGATGAACACGTAGTTACCATTGAATTGGTTGTAACCTGACTTCTGAACAATACCGTCACCGGCTGCCCAGATAGGCGTGCCAACAGGGGCTGCGTAGTCAGTACCGCGGTGAGCTCGAATCTTACCGGTTACTGGGTGTCTCCTGGTAGGGTTAAAGTTCGATGTTACGCGACGAAAATCAATTGGTGAGCGCAAGAACGCCTTCTTCATCGCACGACCATTTTCATCGAAGTAGTTGCCGCTTTTATCATCCAATACCGCGGTAAATGAATCGCCTTGGTTTTTGAACACGGCTGCCATGATCTTACCGCGACCAACTACTTCACCTTCAACCACTTTCTCTTGGTATAAGATTTTGAAGCTGTCGTTCTTACGAATATCTAACGCAAAGTCGATATCCCAACCGAAGATGCCGGCCAGTTCCATAATTTGGTTTGCGGTTAAACCTGCGCTGACGCCAGCGTTCCAGAAGTTAGAGGTGATGTTGGCTTCGGCATAATTGTATTGGTATACCACTTCTTTTTTGTCGAAACTTGATGAGAAAGAATCGCCAGATTTAGTGATCTTGAAGCTTTCAAACGCACTAAGTTGTCGTTTTAACTGAATAAGGTCGTTGTTTTCATCAAAGCCGAACTGCAAGACATCACCAGGTCTTAGGTTAGACAGCTGCTTCTTAATATCATTATTGGTATTGAGTAGCGTGATCAGCAGACGGTATGAGAGGCCAATACGTTCAAATAAAACAGAGGTGCTTTCGCCAGAGCGAACGGTGTATTTCTCCCAATTGAGCACTGCCGTCGGTGGAGCGTCACTTGAGCTAATAAGTGCAGAGGCATTGATAGTCAGTGGGTAATGTTTTCCCACAACTAAAGCGCCCGAATCGTCACGCAAACTGTTGACGTCGGGGAGTAAGAAAATCGCGACGAAAATTATGGCACTAAAAAATGCGATAAAAGCCCGGTGCAAAATAGGAAGGCGTGCAAAAATAGACAACATGTTCCGGTTCGTTCTGTAAATATTATGAAAATCGACGACGGAATAGTGTAACTGGTTTCAAAATACATCGCTATTCAAGTAAGATGTCTAATTAATGTATTTTTGCCAAATCTGTGGGAGTGAACAAGAATGGCGAGTATTGAAGCTGCACTAGCCGAGATCAAACGTGGCGTAGAAGAACTGATTCCAGAAGACGAACTGATTGCAAAACTAAAAGAAGGTCGTCCTTTACGCATTAAGCTGGGTGCCGATCCAACAGCTCCAGATATCCACCTAGGCCATACGGTTATCTTTAACAAGCTTCGTGCTTTCCAAGAGCTTGGTCATGAAGTGACATTCCTTATCGGTGATTTCACTGCAATGGTTGGTGACCCATCAGGTAAAAACTCAACACGTCCACCGCTAAGCCGCGAAGACGTATTGAAGAATGCTGAAACTTACAAAGAGCAAGTATTCAAGATTCTAGATCCTGCGAAGACGCAAATTCGTTTCAACTCTGAATGGCTATCTGAGCTTGGCGCTGAAGGCATGATTCGTCTTGCTTCTAACCAAACTGTTGCTCGTATGCTTGAGCGTGATGACTTCAAAAAGCGTTACGCTGGTGGTCAACCGATCGCAATCCACGAATTCATGTACCCACTTCTACAAGGTCACGACTCTGTTGCACTAGAGAGCGACGTTGAGCTTGGCGGTACTGACCAGAAGTTTAACCTTCTAATGGGTCGTGAACTGCAAAAAGCAGCAGGTCAAAAACCACAAGCGGTACTAATGATGCCACTACTTGTTGGTCTAGACGGTGTTAAGAAGATGTCTAAGTCTGCGCATAACTACATCGGTATTAGCGAAGCACCAAGCGAGATGTTTGGTAAGATCATGTCTATCTCTGACGATCTAATGTGGAGCTACTACGAGCTGCTGTCTTTCCGTCCTCTTGAAGAAGTTGCGGAACTGAAAGCTGGCGTTGATGCAGGTAAGAACCCGCGTGACGTTAAAGTGCTTCTTGCTAAAGAGATCATCGCTCGTTTCCACAGTGAAGCAGATGCTGAAGCCGCTGAGCAAGAGTTCGTTAACCGTTTTGCTAAGAACCAAGTTCCTGATGAAATGCCGGAGTTTGAATTCGAAGCAGGCCTGCCAATTGCGAACGTTCTAAAAGAAGCGGGTCTTGTAAACTCGACTTCTGATGCGATGCGTATGATCAAGCAAGGTGCGGCTAAGCTTGAAGGCGAGAAGATTGAAGACAGCAAATTCGTGCCTGAAGCAGGTACTGCCGTTTACCAAGTAGGTAAGCGTAAGTTTGCTCGTATTACTATTAAGTAATAATGCACATCAATAATTGAACCAAAGGCATCCACGGATGCCTTTTTTATTGACTTAAAATTGACGAAACTTTGAAACGCCTATTGCTACACTATGCGCGCTGTCAAATTGACAGTAATTCTGGAGATTTTTATGAACAATACCGACCATCCTCCTAGTTTGAATGGAGAAGAATAACCTGTCTCGGTATTGATCTATTGTCCTGCCGTTCAGGTAGGGTATCTTTGTTTTTCCCCCTCATTCTTTTCCACACACTAGATTCTAACAAGTAGACACACCAGTAGCTTTCAGCTCTTGGTGCGCATAAATCTATAAATCTATAAATCTATGCTATTTGTTTTGATGGTCGTTACCTTTGCCAATCGGGAGATTCGCCATGACGGTAATGAACAACACTTTTTTATCTATTGAAGCTCTGTACTCAGAGCAAGACATCCAAGCTGTGTCGAATGCATTTCAACAGTACGGACGTGAACAACAAATTAACCTTTTGAACCGAATGCCGCTCGAAGATGCGGTGTTAGTGCTGGGGCAATGCTCTCTTAGTACGATTCAGACTTTACTTAGTGAGCTAGAAGAGCAGGGCTTTGAGAAGCGCTCTCGACATCTAGCTCACCAACTAGGGCTGATTTACTCAGAGGTAGAACCTCAGCAGGGCTATCTTTCTACTGGCGTCATGAGCCACGTTAGACAGCGTATCGGTTGGATTATTGCGTTAGCACTATTGGGCATCGTCTCAGGGCTTATTATCGCTCAATATGAAGACATTCTCAGTCAGTTGGTACTTTTGGCTATCTACATGCCGGTAATTGCTGCAGCTGGTGGTAATACCGGGACACAAGCCGCGACTTTGGTTATCAGAGCCTTAGCCACAGGTGAGTTAAAAAAACGCCAATGGGCTAACGTTCTGTGGAAAGAGTTTAGAGTCGCTATTTGTTTAGCTTTAGCTATTGCTGTGGTGATGATTGGACGTATTTTGCTCTTTAGTGAAAACCAAGCGACAGGTGGTTATGATATCAACATGATTGCGTTAGCTATTGCGGTAGCGCTGTTTATTCAGGTGACCATATCAACCGTGCTGGGTGGCGGATTGCCGATAGTTGCTAGGCTATTTAAGCTTGATCCAGCGGTGTTAGTGAGCCCAGTGCTTGCTTCCATAGTTGATATCTCAGGAATGTGGATCTACTTCACTGTGGTTAACTCATTCCTCGGTATCGCTTAGCTCCTATAAAAATAGGCACCTATAAAAATAGCTAAATACATCTGAGAAACAAAAATGGCGCTGAAGATTTAAGGTCTTTAGCGCCATTTTTATTGTTTGAGTAGAAGTTTACACAGAGCCAAACATTACTTCGATTTGCTTTGTGTTTGACTGAACTCAACTACATCTTTGTAGAAAGCACGCTCAAACTGGGTGATTGGAGCCTCTACCGGTCTGTCTGGATCTTGCTCTTCAGGGAAGTAATCACGAATAAACTGCACAAACAAAGAGTTTGGTTTCCCGGACTCATCTAAACCATATCCCGCCATGTTGTACGTTCCGTACAAAGAACCACTTTTGGCTGTGATGTTGCCCTGAATCGGTGCTTTTCTCATGCTTGGACGGTACTTGAGCGTTCCATTTACACCTGATGTAGGCATAGCCTCAATTAGGTTGAGCTGTTGATCGTTTTCCCAGATATAACGAAGCACTTGAGCCATGGTCTGTGACCTCATTCGGTTATTTCTAGATAGCCCTGAACCATCGACGAGCTGCGCTTTACTGAGGTCAATATTAGCCTTGGTCAGCAATATCTGCTTTATCGCTTCAGTACCGTTATTGAAACTGCCTGGTTGAACATAAAATGTGGCTCCTAGCGTTTTAGTTAGATTATCTGCGATAAGGTTATCCGACTTCTTGAGCATGATATCGAGCAGTTCAGGAAGCTTTTCTGAGTTGTGACTAGCGACTAACGTGGTTTTGTCTGCTTTCTCTTTTTTACCAATAATCACATCACCTTTTACTTCTATTTTCAGTTCTTTGAGAAGCGATGCAACAACTTGATAGGTGTAAAGTTCTGGATTTTGAATGGCGAACTTAAGTGGCAGTGGCTTTTTGCGCTCAACCAAGCAACCAGAGAGCTTGTAAGCGTTATCTGGTGTGGTGATGAGTTCCAAGTCGCATTGTGTCGCCTTCTGCCCAGAGCGAGTTACCGTGGCAGCGGTGGTCGTCACGTCTATCGGATAGTGAGCGGGAATATAAACGCGAGTGCTGCCATTACCTTTTGTATAAATAGAGGCTTGTGCGCAGTTGCTGTCTAAGGTCATTGCACTAGAAGGCGCGCTGTAACAAACCCCTAGAATGTCCCAAGGCCACCCCACCGCTCGCTGATAGCCGGTATAAGCTGTGTTATCCAGATATAAATTGCCCTTGATGGTTCTGGATTGAGACTTAGCGTATTGAGTTAACAGGCTTTTTAGCTGCTCACGTTGCAGTGTTGGGTCGCCGCTAAACGAAATGATTGCATCATTACCAGAACGAGCAACGCTGGTCGTGTAATGGAAGTCATCCCCTAACTCCAACTTAGCCGCCAACGCTGTCACCAGCTTTAAAGTACTAGCGGGGGGATAGAAGCCATCACTGTTGGAATTCATTTTGTTTGAATCGCCTTTCAGGGATTCCAAAATTACACTGGTGCTACTGCCATCAGGCAGTTTATCTAGAGGGGGGTAAGCGAAAGCGTTAACTGAGAAAGCGCTAATGGAAAAACTACATACCAGTAGTGTGGATAGAAGGCGCATAGAAGATTTCTTGGATGGCTGATGTTTTCAGTATACAGATATAAAAAACGCCCGCTAGATAGCGGGCGTTTTGATTCTCAATTAACTAATGAATCATTAGATAATCAGAATTAGAAGTCGTAACGTAGACCTAGAGCTAGCTCGTCTTCAGCTTGTGCTTTAGATGCTGTGCCGTTTACTAGAGAAGTCCCGCCAATCTTGTCGCCTTCAGAGATTAGGTTGAAGTTGTACGAGATGTAAGTACGGAAGTTAGGCTTGAAGTAGTAAGTCGCATCGATAGCAACGTTGTCTGCTGAAGTTTCACCGTCAGTTTCTGCGTTGTTGTACGTTAGTGTGAATGCAGTTTGGTCTAGCGTGTACGCAGTTGCGAATTCGTAACCAGTGTAGTCTACAGATTGGTTGCTGAATTCAAAAACGTTGCCATCAGCATCTTTGAAAGTTGCTTGTTTTTCACCATCAGTGAATACACCAGCGAAGTAAAAATCGCTGATGCGGTAAGATGCAGAAAGCATGTATTCGTTAGATTGATCTTGGTCTGCGTAACCAGCACCTAGCTTAACGCCAGAATCGCCGATTGCGTAGATAGCAGATAGAGAGTAGCCATCTTTACCGTTGTCGCTGAAGTCACCGCTAGTTGTTTCAGAACGGTCAGCAAAGCGGTAGCTAGCTTTAACGCCTAGGTCTTGGAATTGACCTTTGTAAGAAAGCATGTTGTCTGAACGATCAGCTACTGCGATTTTGTCTGCAGCAGAGTTACCGTGGTAAGACATGATATCGGTAAAGTCAGTGATTACGCCTAGCGCACCGTCGTTTTTACCGTAAGTTACTTCACCGAATGTACCGCCGATACCAGCGTATGTGTAACGGTTAGTGATGTCGCCGTCGTTGTTATCAGTAGAGCCGCCGTTTTCAGCAGTTGTGAATTCGCCTTCGTAAAAACCAACACCGTATAGGCCGTCTTGGATTTCAACTTTACCTAGGAAGTTAAGACGTACACGTGATTTGTCGTCAGCTTTGCCATCTTTCATCGATAGACGAGCTTCTGCACGACCACCGATCTCTAGAGAAGTGCCGTTTGAGCTGTATACAGAAGTACCGGCAATATCACCAGCTTGTTTACCGTCGGCTGCCACTGCGTTAGTAGCAAGAGCTGCAGCAGATACAGCAAGCGCGATCATAGTCTTGTTCATGTTATTATTTCCTAATTACTGTCCATAGAAGTTTTATTAAGGATTTGAACCCTTTTGTGTATTGCCTGTATTAATCAGGCTTCATAATCATGATTAGAACAGAAGTCTGAAAATGCCAGTGCAATCCATGGGTTACTTTTTACCTCTAAAGTTCCATGGTCAGTTAGTAAAATGATATAAAACTAAAAAATGAACACTGTTTTATTATATCTTTTTTGTTTAAGTGGTTGTTTTTGAGTGTATTTTATAAAAGTGTGATCTGTGTTTATTTTGTTTGTTTTTTGTTTTTTTAGGTATTTAGCTCTCCACTTATTGATGGGGAGGTTATTATTCATTTTTGTGATGTCTGTAATTTAGACCTAGATAAAGCTTTTATAACGCAAAGTGGAATAAAGGTGATTTAGCCATAAAGTTTGTTTACACTAAGCCAAATCGTTTTGTTTCTATCACCCAATAAATACGTTGGGTGTATTTATGTTGGCCAAAGAAAGCTTTGGCATAGAGGTAAAAAATGGAAAAGGTTCCAATGACAGTACGTGGCGCTCAGCAGCTACGTGACGAATTAGATCGCCTACTTAAGCTACGCCCTGTTATCTCAGCAGCTATTGGTGAAGCACGTGAACTAGGTGACCTGAAAGAGAATGCTGAATACCACGCCGCTCGTGAAGAGCAGGGTATTTGTGAAGCTCAGATCCGTGATATTGAATATAAGCTATCACTGGCTCAGATCATCGATGTAACGCAAATGGATAATACGGGCAAGATTATCTTTGGTACGACAGTGACACTGATTGATGTGGATACCGATGATGAGTTCCGCTACCAAATCGTTTCAGAAGACGAAGCAGACATCAAAACGGGTCGCATTTCTGTGAAATCGCCAATTGCTCGCGGTCTTATCGGTAAAATGGAAGGCGACGAAGTCATGATCTCTACCCCTGGTGGTGACAAAGACTTCGAAATCGACAAAGTAGAATATATCTAATTGAATTTTCTTTGTTTCTGATAAGTAAAAAGGTCGCTAAATGCGACCTTTTTCGTTTCTCACGCTACACTAAAAGATAAGCGCTGTGGCTTCCTATTAGTGAAGTTAGCTTATATCAAACTCGCTTATTTACGTGGAATCTCGATTTTACGTGCTTCTGACTGGCGGAACAGTACTAGAACTTTACCGATAGTCTGTACTTTCTCAGCTTTAGTTTCACGTACAATTGCATCGATAATCAGTTGCTTAGTCTCACGGTCTTCTGATGCAACTTTAATCTTGATCAGTTCGTGGTGGTCTAGAGCTAATTCGATTTCCGCTAGAACAGCTTCAGTAAGTCCATTTGCGCCCATTAGCACAACAGGTTTTAAACTGTGAGCTAGGCCCTTTAGATGCTGCTTTTGTTTGGTACTTAGGTTCATTACGCGGCCAATTTTCTTTACTATTAGGGTTGAAAAAACCTATTTTAACGCCATCTAAAGCTGAAGACTATAATTTATTCAGCAATTAGTACTTTCCTCCAATTTAGGTATCCAATGAGCAAACAGAAACACTCGGCCAGTTCAGGCCGTTGGTTGAAGGAACACTTCGACGACAAGTACGCAAATGAAGCAAGAAAGAAAGGCTATCGTTCACGTGCTTATTTCAAAATGGAAGAGATTCAAACGAAAGATAAATTGCTGTCTCCTGGGATGACCATTGTGGATTTGGGTGCAGCACCTGGCGGTTGGTCTCAATATGCTGCTAAGATTGTTGGAGACAACGGACAAATCATTGCGTGTGACTTGTTACCAATGGATCCGATTGCTGGTGTTAGCTTTTTACAAGGCGATTTCCGCGAAGAAGCTGTGCTAGATGCCTTGTTGGAACGTATACAACCAAACATGGTTGATGTCGTGATGTCAGATATGGCACCTAATATAGCAGGCAACAATTCTGTGGATCAGCCAAGAGCTATGTATTTAGTTGAATTAGCTTTGGATATGTGTCGACAAGTTCTAGCTACCAATGGTAGTTTTGTTGTAAAAGTATTCCAAGGCGAAGGGTTTGACCAATACGTTAAGGACGTCCGCGAGATGTTTAAAACAGTAAAAGTTAGAAAACCCGACTCTTCTCGAGCTCGATCTCGTGAAGTGTTTATCGTAGCCACTGGTTACAAAGGTTAACGATTCTCTTCCAAGAGTGAGAGTTAACAACATGGCTACAGGTTACAAACTGTAGTACCCTACCTTTAATTACAATTAGTTATCGAGAGGCTTACACCTTGAGTGACATGGCAAAAAATTTAATTCTGTGGCTTGTTATCGCGGTAGTGTTGATGTCGGTATTCCAGAGCTTCGGCCCTGGGGAAAGTAACGGCAGAGCAGTAGATTACACCACGTTTGTACAGGAAGTTGGCCAAGGCCAGATTCAAGACGCACAGTTCAATAACAGCGAAATCACTTTCACACGTCGTGGTGGTGGTTCTAAGTATGTAACTTACATGCCTGTTTATGATCAAAAGCTACTTGATGACTTAATTAATCAAAACGTAAAAGTTCAGGGTACACCACCTGAAGAGCAGAGCCTGCTTGGCACTATCTTCATCTCATGGTTCCCAATGATCTTACTGATTGGTGTATGGATTTTCTTCATGCGTCAAATGCAAGGCGGCGGCGGCGGTAAAGGCGCGATGTCTTTCGGTAAGAGTAAAGCTCGAATGATGAGCGAAGAACAAATCAAAACCATGTTTGCTGATGTTGCTGGTTGTGACGAAGCAAAAGAAGACGTGAAAGAGCTTGTGGACTACCTTCGTGACCCAAGCCGCTTCCAAAAGCTAGGTGGTAAGATCCCGACAGGTATCCTGTTGGTTGGTCCTCCTGGTACGGGTAAAACATTGCTTGCAAAAGCGATTGCCGGTGAAGCGAAAGTACCGTTCTTTACTATCTCTGGTTCTGACTTCGTTGAAATGTTTGTTGGTGTTGGTGCATCTCGTGTGCGTGACATGTTCGAACAAGCGAAGAAAGCGGCACCTTGTATCATCTTTATCGATGAAATTGATGCTGTAGGTCGTCAACGTGGCGCTGGTGTTGGTGGTGGTCACGATGAACGTGAACAAACACTGAACCAAATGTTGGTTGAGATGGATGGTTTCGAAGGTAACGAAGGTATTATCGTTATCGCTGCGACTAACCGTCCAGACGTACTAGACCCTGCATTACTTCGTCCTGGTCGTTTTGACCGTCAAGTTGTGGTTGGTCTACCGGATGTACGTGGTCGTGAACAGATTCTTAAAGTACACATGCGTAAAGTGCCACTATCAGGTGATGTTGAACCGTCGCTGATCGCTCGTGGTACTCCAGGCTTCTCTGGTGCGGATCTTGCGAACCTTGTGAACGAAGCGGCGCTATTTGCTGCTCGTGGTAACAAGCGCAATGTATCTATGGTTGAGTTTGAACTTGCGAAAGACAAAATTATGATGGGTGCAGAGCGCCGTTCAATGGTTATGTCTGAAGAAGTGAAAGAGTCAACGGCTTACCACGAAGCGGGTCACGCAATTGTTGGTCGTTTGGTACCTGAACACGATCCAGTGTACAAGGTGTCAATCATTCCACGTGGTCGTGCGCTTGGTGTAACCATGTACTTGCCAGAGCAAGATCGTGTGAGCATGTCTCGCCAACATCTAGAGTCTATGATCTCTAGTTTGTACGGTGGTCGTCTTGCTGAAGAACTTATTTACGGTAAAGACAAAGTGTCAACTGGTGCGTCTAACGATATCGAACGTGCAACTGATATTGCTCGTAAGATGGTTACGCAGTGGGGCTTCTCTGAGAAATTGGGTCCTCTTCTTTACGCAGAAGAAGAAGGTGAAGTTTTCCTAGGTCGCGGCATGAGCCAAGCTAAGCACGTTTCTGATGACACGACTAAGCTTATCGATGAAGAGATTCGTATCCTTATCGACCGTAACTACGATAGAGCTAAGAAGATTCTTGAAGATAACATGGATATCATGCATTCGATGAAAGACGCTCTAATGAAGTTCGAAACGATCGATGCAGGTCAAATTGATGACTTGATGGAGCGTAAGCAAGAGATTCGTGATCCAGCTGGTTGGGGTGATCAGGTAAAAGCTGAACCTACAAAGGAAGAAGCAAAACCTGAAGCTAAGGCAGAAGAAGCTAAAGCGGAACCAAAAGCTGAAGAGTCGAAAGTTGAAGAAGTTAAATCTGAAACAGATGATGCTCAAAACAAAGATTCTTAATCGCTAAGTTATAAATTAAAACCCTGAGTACGCTCAGGGTTTTTCTGTTTCTAGCCCTAGATGTTTTTACCTTTAAGACCCACCTTCCATGATATTAAAAGCACATAATAAAACGCTCGTTTTAGACCGCCCACATGTGATGGGTATCCTCAATGTTACGCCTGACTCTTTCTCTGATGGCGGAAAATTCAATTCATTAGATAATGCTTTACTGCAAGCAGAGCGAATGATTCAAGCTGGTGTTAGCATTATTGACATTGGTGGTGAATCAACTCGCCCGGGAGCGCCTGACGTTCCTTTAGAAGAAGAGCTCGCTCGCGTTATTCCTGCCATTAAAGCAATTCGCGCTAAGTTTGATGTGTGGATCTCCATTGATACCAGTAAAGCTGAAGTGATGCGCCAAGCCGTTGAAGCGGGGGCTGATTTGATCAATGATGTGCGCGCACTGCAAGAGCCCGGAGCTTTAGAAGCGGCCGCCGATGCTAATGTGCCCGTTTGCCTGATGCACATGAAAGGTCAGCCAAGAACCATGCAAGCTAACCCTAATTACGATGATGTCCTAATGGATGTTGAAGCGTTCTTAAAAGAAAGGGTGGAGGCTTGTGAGGCTGTTGGTATATCAAAAGATCAGCTGATTCTGGATCCTGGTTTTGGTTTTGGTAAAACCATTGAGCATAATTACCACCTATTAGCGCACCTTGAAAAGTTTCATTCGTTAGGCTTACCTGTTTTAGCGGGGATGTCGAGAAAATCGATGATCTTTAAATTGCTAGACAAGGTTCCGGCCGACTGCATGGTCGCAAGCGTCACTTGCGCGACGATTGCCGCGATGAAAGGCGCACAAATTATTCGCGTTCATGATGTCGAGGAGACACTGGAAGCGATGAAAATAATCGAAGTGATGAACAACAATCACTAAATATAATTAAGGAAAATCACTATGTCTGATAAAAGACGTTATTTCGGCACAGATGGTGTGCGTGGCAAAGTAGGCCAGTACCCGATTACACCTGATTTTGTTCTGAAGCTTGGCTGGGCTGCGGGTCGTGTTCTTGCGAAGCAAGGCACAAAGAAAGTCATCATTGGTAAAGATACTCGTATCTCTGGTTACATGCTTGAGTCAGCGCTAGAAGCTGGCCTTGCTGCTGCTGGTCTTCAGGCTACGTTTACTGGCCCAATGCCAACACCTGCTGTGGCTTACCTAACTCAAACCTTCCGCGCTGAAGCCGGTATTGTTATCTCTGCATCACACAATCCATACTACGATAACGGTATCAAGTTCTTCTCTTCTGAGGGAACAAAACTGCCGGACGATATCGAGTTGGCAATTGAAGCAGAGTTGGATAAAGACATCGAATGTGTTGATTCTTCAGAGCTAGGTAAAGCAGTACGTTTGAACGATGCGGCTGGCCGTTACATCGAGTTCTGTAAAAGTACGTTCCCACATAAAATGACATTAGCTGGCATGAAGATCGTTATCGATTGTGCACATGGTGCGACTTACCACATTGCGCCTGCTGTATTTAAAGAACTGGGTGCTGAGGTCGTTGCGATTGGTGTTGAGCCAAACGGTACTAACATCAACCACGAAGTCGGTGCGACGGATGTACGTGCTCTGCAAGCAAAAGTGCTTGAAGAAAAAGCGGCATTAGGTCTTGGCTTTGATGGTGATGGTGACCGTATCATCATGGTTGACGAGCTAGGCAACAAAGTTGATGGCGACCAAATCGCTTACATTATTGCTCGTGATGCACTGCGTCGCGGTGAGTTGAAAGGCGGCGTTGTTGGTACACTAATGACCAACCTGGGTATGGAAAACGGCCTTAAGCAGTTAGGTATTCCGTTTGTACGTGCTGCTGTTGGTGACCGTTACGTAATGGAACAGCTTCTTGCTAAAGGCTGGAAGATCGGCGCTGAAAACTCGGGGCACGTTATCCTACTAGATAAAGTGACGACGGGTGATGCTATCGTTGCTGCTCTGCAAGTTTTGGCTTCAGTTGTTGATAGCGAAATGACACTGAATGAGTTGTCTCAGGGCATGACGTTGTACCCTCAAGTTCTAGAAAACGTTCGTTTCAGCGGAGATTCAAACCCACTAGAAGCCGAAGCGGTAAAAGCAGCGGTTGTTGAAGTAGAAGCAGAGCTTGGCGAGAAAGGCCGTGTACTATTACGCAAGTCTGGTACCGAGCCACTACTGCGTGTCATGGTTGAAGGCGAAGATGCAGAGCTTGTTCAAGCATCAGCGCTTAAGATTGCAGATGCAGTAAAAGCAAACTGCTAATTTAACCTTTTACTTAGCTGGCGCAGCGAATAGCGCTTGTGATTAGAAGTGGTTGACTTATATCACGGTCAAAAGATATAACGGTCAAAAGAGACATAAATGAGTTTTGTGTCGCTTTTGACCTTTTTTTGACCATTCACTTGGTAAAGGCTTATTTTTTAGCAAATTCTCCTTGTCAGCCATCGTCGCATTCGCTAGTATTGCTCGGCCTTCAGTTAGGAGGTCGCTAGCCTTGTTCTTAAAAATAGTTTTTTGAACGGCGCTGGCTCAACAATTAGGAACATAGGTGGAAAAATGTTTACAGTTCTACTTGTGATTTACCTGTTGGCAGCGCTTGGTGTAATTGGCCTAGTGTTGATTCAACAAGGTAAAGGCGCAGATATGGGAGCCTCTTTCGGTGCTGGCGCTTCAAACACTGTGTTTGGTGCTGGTGGCTCAGGAAATTTCCTTACCCGAATGACTGCAATTTTTGCAACTACATTTTTTATCCTTAGCTTAGTGCTTGGTAATATGTCTACACATAAAACTGAGTCACAATGGATTGACCCGACCCAAGGTCAGGTGATTCAACAAGCTGATGATGCAGTGAGTGAAGTTCCGGCGCAAGGCGACGAAATTCCACAATAATCTGTAAAGATTTGATGCCGAGATGGTGAAATTGGTAGACACGCTAGCATGAGGTGCTAGTGCCTTAGGGTGTGAGGGTTCGAGTCCCTCTCTCGGCACCATGTTTACAAACTTGTAAAACATCTTGTTGGGCGTATAATGCTCGCAAGTCGGACGCGGGATGGAGCAGTTTGGTAGCTCGTCGGGCTCATAACCCGAAGGTCGTCGGTTCAAATCCGGCTCCCGCAACCAATTTCAATGCTATTATATAGCTTGTATTGGTAGCAAGTTTGCACAGTGTGAACCTCACTGTGAGTTAGGTGCGATATCGAATGTGATGGCACTTAACATATAAGGGTCCAGCAACAAAAACCCCGGCTTATACGGGGTTTTTTGTTATCTAAGCATTTGTAAATGTATTTAGATAATGTTTGCTTGGAATTTAAATTGGGCTTTGAGCCCTTTTTTTGTTTCTGGAGTGGTTAAATGACTGGTTTAGAAAGACAACTTACTGAAATGCTTGACGCTCCAGTAGCAGCATCAGGTTATGAGTTAGTTGGATTAGAATTTATTCGTGCTGGTGAGCACTCAACGCTACGTATTTACATCGATTCACCAAACGGTATCAATGTAGATGATTGCGCTGAAGTTAGCCACCAAGTAAGTGCCGTAATGGACGTTGAAGATCCAATTTCAGTGGCTTATAACCTTGAAGTGTCTTCACCAGGTTTAGAGAGACCACTGTTCAAAGCAGAGCATTACCAACAATTTATTGGTCACGAGGTAAGCATCGTTTTGAAAATGGCTGTCGGCAACCGTCGTAAATGGAAAGGTGATATCCAATCTATCGAAGGCGAGACAGTGAAAGTATTGGTTGAAGGACAAGAAGAAGAATTCGTCCTGAGCAATATTGCGAAAGCTAACCTGATCCCTAAATTTTAGTTCTCCTAGAGAGAAGAGCTTAAGAGGCTAGATTAATGAACAAAGAAATTTTGGCGGTAGTAGAAGCTGTTTCAAATGAGAAAGCAGTTCCTCGTGAGCGTATTTTTGAAGCGCTTGAAATCGCGCTTGCAACGGCAACAAAAAAGAAAAGCGAACTAGAAATTGAAGTTCGTGTTGAAATTGACCGTAAAACGGGTGATTTCGAAACTTTCCGTCGTTGGGAAGCTGTTGAGGAAGTTGAATTCCCAACAAAAGAAATCTCTATTGAAGCTGCAAAGTACGATGACCCAGAGATCGAACTTGGCGGTTTCATTGAAGATGATATCGAATCAGTAACGTTTGACCGTATTACGACTCAAACGGCTAAGCAAGTTATCGTACAGAAAGTACGTGAAGCTGAACGCGCTCAAATCGTTGAGCAGTTCATCGATAACGAAGGCGAGCTAGTAACTGGCGCAGTTAAGAAAGTTAACCGTGACACTATTATTCTAGACCTAGGTAACAACGCTGAAGCGGTAATCCTTCGTGATGACCAACTTCCTCGTGAAAACTTCCGTCCAGGTGACCGTGTTCGTGGTCTTCTTTACGCAGTTAAACCAGAAGCTCGTGGTTTCCAGCTTTTCGTTACTCGTTCGAAGCCAGAAATGCTAGCTGAACTATTCCGTGTTGAAGTGCCTGAGATTGGTGAAGAGCTAATTGAACTTAAAGGTGCTGCACGTGACGCTGGTTCTCGTGCTAAAATCGCTGTGAAAACAAACGACAAACGTATTGACCCAGTTGGTGCGTGTGTTGGTATGCGTGGCGCACGTGTACAAGCTGTTTCTAACGATCTTGGTGGTGAGCGTATTGATATCGTTCTTTGGGATGATAACCCGGCTCAATTCGTAATCAACGCAATGGCTCCTGCTGATGTTGCTTCAATCATCGTTGATGAAGACGCACACTCTATGGATATCGCTGTTGAAGCGGATAACCTAGCACAAGCGATTGGCCGTAGCGGTCAAAACGTACGTCTAGCGTCTCAACTTACTGGTTGGGAACTGAACGTAATGACTGTTGCTGATCTTGAGAAGAAGCACCAAGAAGAAGCAGTTGCTTCTATTGAAAACTTCATGAAGCACCTAGACATTGAAGAAGACTTTGCTCAAATGCTTGTTGAAGAAGGCTTCTCTACGCTTGAAGAAGTAGCATACGTTCCTGTGAACGAGCTTCTTGAAGTAGACGGTCTAGACGAAGGTATCGTTGAAGAACTACGTAACCGCGCAAAAGACGCACTGACTACTCTAGCGCTAGCGAAAGAAGAAACTTTCGACGGTGTTGAGCCTGCTGAAGACTTACTTGCACTTGAAGGTCTTGAGCGTGAAATGGCTTACAAGCTAGCAGCAAAAGGCGTTGCGACACTGGAAGACCTAGCTGACCAAGGCGTTGATGAACTAGAAGGCATCGAAGACCTAACTGCAGAGCGTGCAGGCGAGCTAATTATGGCTGCGCGTAACATCTGTTGGTTCGGCGACGAAGAATAATTCAGCAAGGAGAGAAAGCGGTATGACACAATTAACAGTTAAAGCACTGAGTGAAGAGATTGGTACGCCAGTTGACCGCTTAATTGAACAACTTGCTGATGCAGGCATGAAGAAAGCAGGGTCGGATCAAGTGACTGATTCAGAGAAGCAAACATTGCTAACGCACCTTAAAAAGGAGCACGGCGATACTTCAGGCGAAACAGAACCGACTCGTTTAACTCTTCAACGCAAGACCCGCAGCACGCTAAGTGTTGCCGCTGGAGGCGGTAAGAGTAAGGATGTTCAAGTAGAGGTACGTAAAAAGCGTACTTACGTGAAGCGCAGCACTATTGAAGATGAAGCGAAACGTGAAGCTGAGGAAGTAGCTAATCGTGAAGCGGAAGAGAAAGCACAACGCGATGCTGAAGAGCAAGCGAAACGTGATGCTGCAGAGAAAGCACAGCGCGAAGCCGAAGAAAAAGTAACACGTGAAGCGGATGCAAAACGTGAAGCTGAAGAGAAGGCTCAACGCGCACAAGCTGAAAAGGCTAAAAAAGACATGAATTCAAAAAATGCAGACGCTAACGCACAAGCGAAAAAAGAAGCGGATGAACTTAAAGCTCGTCAAGAGCTAGAAGCAACTCGTAAAGCAGAAGCTGAAGCAGCTAAGCTTGTTGAAGAAGCTCGTAAGTTAGCAGAAGAGAACCAAGAACGTTGGTCTGAAGAAGAGAAGAAGAAGAAAGAGCAAGAGAAATCTGCGGATTACCATGTGACTACTTCTACTTACGCTCGTGAAGCTGAAGATGCGGCAGATAAGAAAGATGAGAAAGCACCTCGTCGTCGCAAGAAGAAAGCAGCTCCTGCTAACCAACCTGCAAACAACCGTGGTGGTCGTAACCAACGTGGTCGTGGCGGTAAAGGTAAGCTTGCTAAACCAACTTCAATGCAGCAAGGCTTCGATAAGTCAGCAACTGTTGCTAAATCTGACGTTGCTATCGGCGAAACTATCGTTGTTTCTGAACTGGCTAGCAAAATGTCAGTTAAAGCAACTGAAGTTATCAAAGTAATGATGAAGATGGGCGCTATGGCGACTATCAACCAAGTGATCGACCAAGAAACAGCACAACTTGTTGCTGAAGAAATGGGTCACAAGGTAATCCTACGTAAAGAAAACGAACTTGAAGAAGCAGTACTAGCTGACCGTGATAGCGATGCTATCGCTGAAGGTCGTGCTCCTGTTGTTACTATCATGGGTCACGTTGACCACGGTAAAACTTCAACACTTGATTACATTCGTAAAGCACACGTTGCTTCTGGCGAAGCTGGCGGTATCACGCAGCACATTGGTGCTTACCACGTAGATACTGACAACGGTATGATCACTTTCCTTGATACTCCTGGACACGCGGCGTTTACAGCTATGCGTGCTCGTGGTGCTCAAGCGACAGATATCGTTGTACTTGTAGTTGCAGCAGACGATGGCGTAATGCCACAAACAATCGAAGCAATCCAGCACGCGAAAGCGGCAGGCGTTCCTCTGATTGTTGCTGTGAACAAGATCGATAAAGAGGGTGCAAACCCAGACAACGTTAAGAATGAGCTAGCTCAATACGACGTTATCCCTGAAGAATGGGGTGGTGAGAACATCTTCGTTCACATCTCTGCTAAACAGGGTACAAACATCGATGGTCTTCTAGAAGCTATCCTTCTTCAGTCTGAAGTTCTTGAACTTACAGCGGTTAAAGAAGGCATGGCGTCTGGTGTTGTTGTTGAATCTCGCCTTGATAAAGGTCGTGGTCCAGTTGCAACAGTACTAGTACAGTCTGGTACTCTAAACAAAGGCGATATCGTTCTTTGTGGTCAAGAGTACGGCCGTGTTCGTGCAATGCGTGATGAAAACGGTAAAGACATCGAAACTGCAGGTCCATCTATTCCTGTAGAAATTCTAGGTCTTTCTGGTGTTCCTTCGTCAGGCGATGAAGCGACTGTTGTACGTGATGAGCGTAAAGCACGTGAAGTTGCGAACTACCGTCAAGGTAAATTCCGTGATGTTAAACTAGCTCGCCAACAAAAAGCGAAACTAGAGAACATGTTCGCGAACATGACGGCTGGCGAAGTTGCTGAGCTTAACGTGGTACTTAAAGCTGACGTTCAAGGTTCTGTAGAAGCGATTGCTGACTCTCTACTGAAACTGTCAACTGACGAAGTGAAAGTGAACATCGTAGGTTCTGGTGTTGGTGGTATTACTGAAACTGATGCAACGCTTGCTGCAGCTTCTAACGCTATCATCCTTGGTTTCAACGTTCGTGCTGACGCAACTGCGCGTAACACGGTTCAGAACGAAAACCTAGATCTACGTTACTACTCAATCATTTACCAACTAATTGACGAAGTTAAACAGGCGATGGGCGGTATGCTTGCTCCTGAATTCCGTCAAGAGATCATTGGTCTTGCACAAGTTCGTGACGTATTTAAGTCGCCTAAACTTGGTGCAATCGCTGGTTGTATCGTGACTGAAGGTACGATTAAGCGTAGCAACCCAATCCGTGTACTTCGTGAAAACGTTGTTATCTACGAAGGTGAACTAGAGTCACTTCGTCGCTTTAAAGATGACGTTCAAGAAGTTAAGAACGGTTACGAGTGTGGTGTCGGCGTTAAGAACTACAACGACGTTCGCGTTGGTGACCAGATCGAAGTATTCGAAATCGTTGAGGTTAAACGTACTCTAGACTAATCAGTCTGTACGACTCGACATATTGACTAAGGTTACTAACATTACTAGTAAAGGTAATAAGTAATCGGTTGTTGAATACACCATGGGGGGCTGGTTATTACCAAGCCCCCCATCTTTCTAAGTGAGAAAAGAAAATGTCAAAAGAATTTAGCCGCACACAACGTGTGTCTCAGCAGCTTCAAAAAGAGCTTGCGCTTATCCTACAACGTGAAGTTCGTGACTCACGTATTGGTATGGTAACTATCTCAGACGTAGAAGTGTCTCGTGACCTTGCTTACGCAAAAGTGTTCGTGACTTTCCTATGTGTTGGTGAGCAAACACCGGAATCATGCCTTAAAGCTCTTAAAGAGCATGAAGTGCCAGTTCGTATGGCTCTTGGTAAGCGTATTCGCCACCGTCTAACGCCTGAAGTTCGTTTTACTTACGACAACACACTAGTAGAAGGCATGCGTATGTCTAACCTAGTAAGTGAAGTTCTGAACGATGATAAGCGTAAGCAAGAAGAAGCTGGCCGCACTGACGAAGCTCAGTCTAAGGGCGAAGAGTAATGGCTCGCCGTCGTAAAGGTCGCCCTATCAACGGGGTAATTCTATTAGATAAGCCGACTGGCATTTCGTCTAATGATGCACTGCAAAAAGTAAAGCGTATTTACTTTGCAGAGAAGGCAGGGCACACCGGTGCTCTGGATCCTCTTGCGACTGGCATGCTGCCAATTTGTCTTGGTGAAGCAACGAAGTTCTCTCAGTTTCTTCTAGATTCTGATAAGCGCTACGTTGTTATCGCTAAGCTTGGTGAGCGTACCAATACCTCTGACTCTGATGGTGAAGTGGTAGAGACACGTGATGTTAACGTGACTCAAGAACAGCTTGAACGTTGCATTGCGAGCTTCAAGGGTGAAACCGATCAGATACCATCAATGTTTTCGGCATTGAAGTATCAAGGTAAGCCTTTGTACGAATACGCACGTGCAGGTATCGAGGTTCCTCGTGAGTCTCGTAAGATCACTGTGTACTCTATTGAACTGCTTCGCTTTGAAGGTGATGAAGTTGAAATGGAAGTGCATTGTTCGAAAGGCACATACATCCGCACAATTACCGACGACCTTGGTGAAATACTAGGTTGTGGTGCTCACGTGACCATGCTTCGTCGTACAGGTGTCGCAAAGTACCCATACGAGCGTATGGTGACTTTGGAGCAGTTAAACGAGATCCTAGAGCAAGCACAGGCGCAAGAAATTGCACCGAAAGAGCTGCTTGATCCACTGCTGATGCCAATGGACACTGCCGTTGAAGACTTACCAGAAGTAAACCTGAACGCGGAACTGACTGACCTAGTTCAGCACGGTATGCCAGTTCAGGTTGCTGGTGCGCCAACTGAAGGCACGGTTCGTATGACAAGTGGCGAAGAGAAGCTGTTTGTCGGCGTAGCTCAGATTGCTGAAGATGGCCGAGTTGCACCGAAGCGTTTGGTTGTTTTCAGAGATGAAGAGCCACAAGCGTAGCGCTTACATCGGATCTTAGCGCTGAGTCGTGAAAAGCGAGCAAATAAGATAGAAAGCGAACGCCTAATTTAGGTGGTTCGCTTTTTTCGTTTTTAATGGGTTCGATTGTTATTGCACCAACTGACAAACTTCCCTATAATCCTCGGCTCGCGTAGCGGCTGAATCAGAGATTGGCTGCTACAAATATAAACTTACTCTTATCAGGAGAGAATTATGTCTCTGAATGCAGAAACTAAAGCAGCAATCGTTGCAGAATACGCACAATCTGAAGGCGACACAGGTTCACCAGAAGTACAAGTAGCACTACTTACTGCTTCTATCAACCACCTACAAGGTCACTTCAAAGCGCACAAACACGATCACCACAGCCGTCGTGGTCTACTACGTATGGTTTCTAGCCGTCGTAAGCTTCTTGATTACTTGAAAGGCAAAAACCTTGCTCGTTACCAAGACCTAATCAAGCGTCTAGGCCTACGTCGCTAATAGCGATGTCTGCAAAGACAGTTTGAAGAAAAGGAGCATTTATGCTCCTTTTTTTGTGCCTGTAAGAAAATGCTAGGCCGGATGCTCAGAATATCATCTGGCTTTTTCTGATAGGAAATATATCTCCTAATAAAAATAGTTTATACTACGCCCGCCTATAGCGTTTTCAGCGTTTGGCAATCAACCTCTCAAGAGATTACAGTCACAGATGTCGGCCAATAGGTCGCGACTATTCAAAGGCGGATTTGGTCTTAATTCGGCGTATGAGCTCATACAAAGAGTCACCATCCTAAGTCCCTTTTCACTAGTCGCGATTGGTAATATCTTGAGTCATTATTCACTTAATCTAAAGTTTGACTTTAGAGCTAAGGATATACAATGTTTGAAAAACCAGTTGTAAAATCGTTCCAGTACGGTAACCACACCGTTACTCTAGAAACGGGTGTAATTGCACGTCAAGCTACCGCTGCTGTAATGGCGACTATGGACGATACATCAGTATTCGTTTCTGTTGTTGCTAAGAAAGAAGCTGTTGCAGGTCAAGACTTCTTCCCTCTAACAGTTAACTACCAAGAGCGTACATACGCTGCGGGTAAAATCCCTGGTGGTTTCTTCAAGCGTGAAGGTCGTCCATCTGAAGGCGAAACACTAACAGCTCGTCTGATTGACCGTCCAATTCGTCCACTTTTCCCAAGTGCGTTTAAAAACGAAGTTCAAGTTATCGCTACGGTTGTTTCTATCAACCCTGACGTAAACCCAGACATGATCACTATGATCGCAACGTCTGCTGCACTTGCTATCTCTGGTGCTCCATTCAATGGTCCTATCGGTGCTGCACGTGTTGGTCACATCGACGGCGAACTTGTTCTTAACCCATCAAATACTGAGCTTGAAAACTCTAAACTAGACCTAGTTGTGTCTGGTACAGAAGGCGCAGTACTTATGGTTGAATCTGAAGCAGATAACCTATCTGAAGAAGAAATGCTTTCAGCTGTTGTTTACGGTCACGACCAACAACAAGTTGTAATCAAAGCAATCAACGAGTTTGCTGCTGAAGTAGCAACTCCAGCTTGGAACTGGGAAGCACCAGCAGTTAACACTGAGCTTAAAGCTCAAGTTGCTGAACTTGCTGAAACTCGTCTATCTGACGCGTACCAGATCACTGAGAAAATGGCTCGTTACGAGCAAGTTGGCGCAATCAAGAACGACGTTGTTGAAGCTCTAATCGCACAAGACGAAAACCTAGATGAGCGCGAAATCCGCGGCATGCTTGGTTCTCTAGAGAAAAACGTAGTACGTAGCCGCATCATCGCTGGCAACCCACGTATCGATGGCCGTGAAAAAGACATGGTTCGTGCGCTAGACGTACGTACTGGTGTTCTTCCACGTACACACGGTTCTTCTCTATTCACTCGTGGTGAAACTCAAGCACTTGTTACTGCAACGCTTGGCACACAACGTGATGCTCAAATCATCGATAGCCTAATGGGTGAGAAGAAAGACAACTTCCTTCTACACTACAACTTCCCTCCATATTGTGTAGGTGAAACTGGTTTCGTTGGTTCTCCTAAGCGTCGTGAAATTGGTCACGGTAAGCTTGCTAAACGTGGTATCCAAGCAGTAATGCCTTCTGTTGAAGAATTCCCATACACAGTTCGTGTTGTATCGGAAATCACAGAATCTAACGGTTCTTCTTCAATGGCTTCTGTATGTGGTACATCTCTAGCGCTTATGGATGCTGGTGTTCCAATCAAAGCTTCTGTTGCAGGTATCGCAATGGGTCTTGTTAAAGAAGGCGACGATTTCGTTGTTCTTTCTGACATCCTTGGCGACGAAGATCACCTAGGTGACATGGACTTTAAAGTAGCAGGTACTAACGCTGGTATCACTGCACTTCAAATGGACATCAAGATCGAAGGTATCACTAAAGAGATCATGCAAATTGCACTTAACCAAGCGCAAGGTGCACGTAAGCACATCCTTTCTGTAATGGATGAAGCTATCTCTGGTGCTCGTGAAGATATCTCTGAATTCGCTCCACGTATCCACACAATGAAAATCAGCTCTGATAAGATCAAAGATGTTATCGGTAAAGGCGGCGCAGTTATCCGTGCTCTTTGTGAAGAAACGGGTACTACAATCGAAATCGAAGACGATGGCACAATCAAGATTGCTGCTACTGAAGGCGCAGCTGCTAAAGAAGCTATCCGTCGTATCGAAGAGATCACAGCTGAAGTTGAAGTTGGCCGCATTTACCAAGGTAAAGTTGCTCGTCTAGCTGACTTCGGTGCATTCGTTACTATCCTTCCAGGTAAAGATGGTCTAGTACACATCTCTCAAATCGCTGACAAGCGCGTTGAGAAAGTGTCTGACTACCTAACTGAAGGTCAAGAAGTTCCTGTTAAGGTTCTTGAAATTGACCGTCAAGGCCGTGTACGTCTAAGCATGAAAGAAGCAGTTGAAACGCCAGCTGAAGGCGAAGCACCTGCTGCTGAGTAATTCTCAGTGTGTCGATGGTGATATCGCTTTTTAGTGATTTCTAACCTATCGTCAACAAAGCATGTTATAAAGGGGAGCATATCGCTCCCCTTTTTTATTGCGGTCATAACAGGAGTAATTATTTGTGAAATGGTTTCAAACCGCGAGTATGTGTTTACTGCTTGTACTAACAGGTTGTGCGACAACATCAGATAACGCCTCACGTTGGGTTTATCCACCGATGGCAGTGCCACTGCAACCAAGCGTTCAGCAAGAAGTTCAAATTGCACGTCTTAGTCAGTTATTACAGCGCCCAGATTTGAACGATGAAGTTCGAGCTAAGATGCTGTTTGAACGTGGTAACTACTACGACAGTGTTGGCCTGCGTGATCTCGCGCGTCTCGACTTCAACCAATCTCTTTCATTGAACCCAGCTCAACCTGATATCTTCAATCTTTTGGGTGTTTACTTTACGCAGGTAGGGGAGTTTGATGCGGCTTATGAATCTTTTGATTCTACGTTAGAGCTTGATCCTGCAAACTCTTACGCAGAAAGAAACCGTTCTATCGCGCTTTATTATGGCGAACGTTACGACTTAGCTAATGAAGAGATGATGAAGCACTATGCCGATGATCCTAGCGATCCGTTTCGCGCTCTGTGGTTGTACATCATTCAGCATGAGCTAACGCCAGAGCAAGCTAAGCTTGATTTACAAAAACGTTACGAGAGTCGCGATGAGCAGTGGGGCTGGGTATTAGTCGCGATTATGCTTGATGACATTACTGAAGAGCAGGCTTTTAAGGCGATCTTAACCGGTACTCGTGACAACACGTTACTAGCGCAGCGTCTAACAGAGACGTACTTCTACCTTGCTAAGCGTTACCATATGAATGGTGACTACGCGAATGCGATCTCTTTGTACAAGTTGTCAGTCTCTTTCAACGTGTATGAATATGTAGAGCACCGTTACTCTTTCTTAGAGCTAAGCCGTATCTTCACCACGCTTAAAGCCGAGCACTTAGCACAAGTTAAGTTAGCTGAGGCTGAAGAAGAAGCCAGCGCTAAGTAAGCAATACATTTTGACTCCGAGAAGCCGCTGCCTGTCAGCGGTTTTTTTATGATCTTCATCTCGTTTTGATTGCTTTTTATTTAAACAACACTAAAATAGTTAGCCTTGCTAACTAAATGCTATTCTTTGATTGGGTGAGTATGCTAAACCAGAATTTAGAAAAGATTGAGCGTTTTGCTTCAAAGATATGGCGAACTCAGGTAAATGAAGATCCTATTTGCCAATTGAGCTTTAACGAGTATGACTATTTGAAGGTCATTCAATCCTCTCCTGAACCGATCCGATTGACTGATCTTGCAATTGAGATGCAGGTGACCAAGCCTTCAGCAACCACTATGGTTCAGAGACTAGAGAGAAAGGGGCTTGTTGAGCGTAAAGCTTCGCTCGAAGATGCGAGGTCTAAGTTGGTTGTACTGACCAGCAAAGCTGAAGTCGGCTTAGAAGAAGAAAGTAAGATCTATCAGGTCATGGCACAAATACTGGAAAGTCGTTTGTCTGAGCAAGAATCTCAGCAGCTAAACCTATTATTAAATAAAGCTTTGAAGTAAATAATTTAGATATTTAGTTAGCCTTGTTAACTAATTTTTCGAGTCATATCTTGTTGATATGCGACTCACAAATGAAAGTAGAGTAAGAAATGAGTAACTCAATTAGTCGTCAGTTTTGGCGATACACAATCCCTACCGTGGCAGCCATGTTGGTTAATGGCCTGTACCAAGTGGTGGATGGCATTTTCATTGGCCGCTATGTGGGGGCTGATGGACTTGCAGGTATCAATGTTGCGTGGCCTGTGATTGGTTCGATTCTCGGTATTGGTATGTTGGTGGGCGTGGGTACAGGTGCACTGGTCTCGATTCGCCAAGGTGAAAAAGATACTCAAGGCGCTAAGCAGATCTTAGCAACGGGCTTAACCTTGTTGTTAGCGATAACGCCTATTGTCTCCGCATTGCTGTTTTTGTTTGCTGATAACTTCTTGCTTTGGCAGGGCGCTGAAGGGCGAGTGTATGAACTTGGCTTGCAGTACTTACACATTCTGATTGGTGCTAGTGTCTTCACGCTAGGTTCGATCGCGATGCCGTTTCTACTGCGTAACGATGACAGCCCTAATTTAGCGACGATATTGATGATCGTTGGTGCTGTGATTAATATCGTACTCGATTACCTGTTTATCGCTCTGTATGGTTGGGAGTTGATGGGCGCGGCACTAGCAACAGCTATCGCACAATTTGTGGTAACGGGCTTAGGTCTGGCTTACTTCTTTTCACGTCGAGCAAATTTACGCTTACGTTGGAATGAGTTACGACTGAAGCTATCGGTTATCCCACAGATCTTCGCCATTGGTACATCAAGCTTCTTTATGTACGCTTATGGTTCGATGATGGTGGCGCTGCACAATGCGTTGTTCTCCCAATATGGCGACCAGTTGATGATTGGTGCTTACGCGATTTTGGGCTACATCGTGACGGTTTATTATCTCACGGCTGAAGGTATCGCCAATGGCATGCAACCTTTGGTGAGCTACAACCATGGTGCGCGTAACCAAGCGAACATTCGTAAGTTACTTAAGATTGCGATGCTGAGTTCGGTATTGATTGGTGTGGCGTTCGTGCTGCTTCTGAACGCATTCCCACGTGAGTTTGTATCAGTCTTTAACTCGGACGAACCTCAGTTAGTTGAGTACACAGTATTAGGTATTCGACTACACATGTTTGCATTGGCGCTTGATGGTTTCTTAGTGGTAGCGGGCGCTTATTACCAAGCGGTAAACAAGGGCAGCAAGGCGATGTTTGTAACGATAGGCAATATGCTGATCCAGTTACCTTTCTTGTACATTATGCCTAAGTTGTACGGTGTGCCGGGGATCTGGATTGCATATCCACTGTCTAATATCGCGTTGAGCGCGGTGGTAATGGTGATGCTCTACAAAGACGTAAAGAAGCTCGACGCCTCGCCGATGGAAACCGCAACGGCATAGGTCGATTTTCTTGAGACGAACTAAAAAGGTCTAGCATGTGCTAGACCTTTTTAGTTTTGAAAATCGCTTCGTTTTGAAAATAGTATTTAGATGTTTTTGACGTCTAAACCGGCAAGCTGATGCCAGTAACCATTACATTGGCGGCTTTCAATCTTCATCGGGTTTTGACCGCGTTCATTCGCTCTGAAGTTATTAATTTCAGAGAAGGTATCAACGCCGAGTGGGCTTAAGCGAACCACATCAACCAGGTCGTGCATGTTGGGTAAATCATTGACTAGGTTGTAGCAGTAGCCCGATTGGGTCTGGATACCATTAAGGTTGAATACTGATTGGCCTTCTTGGCTTTCTACTTGTAGCCCTGTTGGGTACTTGATACAGCAGGTTTCGCAATCGTCTTTAGCTTTGTTTTCAGCGCGAGCGGTAAAGCAGCGTGCTGAGTAAGCAAGCGGTAGGTAGCCGTGGCTAAATACTTCTACTTCGAACTTATTACGAATATTGATTTCTTCGCACTGGGTCATTACGTTACTTAACCATTCGCGAGAAAGCTCAACCGGCATACACCAACGCGTCATACCTTGTTTCAAGAACAAGTTCAGCGTGCGTGCGTTGTAGGTGTTCACCGCAGGACCAACCACGAAAGGGACTTTGCTTTCGCTGGCCAGTTGAATTGCAGACACGTCGTTTGCTTCAATCGCGAAGTCACCGTTATCGATGTACTTCTTCATGATGTTGACTTCACTTGGCGCTTCGAGCAACGCCATGGTCGACAGTACCACTTGCTTACCTGAAGCAGACAGCTCTTTAGCGATGTCCATCCAGTGTTTTGCTTTCATCTCACGACGCTTTGAACACACGGCTTCACCGAGATATATGATATCAGCAGAGCTTGATTTCGCTTGCTCATAGAAGCTTTCAACGTCTTGTTTTGGCCAAAAATAAAGTAGAGGGCCTAATGCGTATTTCATTGAGTTCTCCATTTGGCTCTATTGCCATTTACGATGATAAGCGCCAAGCGTGGTTTGTGTACCTTCCGATACATTCGCCAGTGTCGCATTCCAAGCTTGTTCTACTTGGTATTGTTCAGGATTTGCTAAGTAGCGGTCGATGGCTGCGCGCCACGTACGAGTAACTTGCTCTACATAAGCAGGGCTACGCTGACGACCTTCAATTTTCACTGAAGCAACATTGGCAGCGAAAAGCTCTGGCAGCATTGATAGCGTGTTTAGGCTGGTTGGTTCTTCAAGTGCGTGATAGCGCTTACGTTCACCATCGATCTCTGCTTCAAAGCGGCCTTTACACAGCGTTGGGTAACCTGCGTTCTCACCTGCTTCATATTTATCGATAAGGATTTCGTTCAAGCGAGATTCGAGGCCTGTTTCTGTTTCTTGCCAGCGAACGTATTTCGCAGGAGAGCAAGCGCCAACCGTATTTGGTGATTCGCCAGTCATGTATGAAGAGAGGTAGCAACGACCTTCTGCCATGATGCACAAACTACCGAAAGCGAATACTTCAAGGTCAACGTCAGAAGTGATATTACGAGAAAGCTGTTTGACCTGATGGATCGATAATACACGCGGCAGTACCACACGCTTAACATTGAAGTTTTTATGGTAGAAGTCGATAGCAGCGGCATTGGTCGCTGATGCTTGTACCGATAGATGCAGTTCTAGATCTGGATATTTGTTTGCTGCGTACTCAAGCACCGCGATGTCTGCGATGATCAGTGCATCGACACCTAGCGCAGCAGCGTTGTCTACGGCATTGGTCCAACGGTCGAAGCCATTTGGGTGAGCAAACGTGTTTAGGGCAACATGAATTTTCTTGTTGTGGTCATGCACATACTGCACAGCACGATCGAGCTTTTTACCCGCAAAGTTTAGGCCTGCAAAGTGTCGGGCATTGGTATCGTCTTTGAATCCGATATAGACAGCATCCGCACCACAATCAATAGCGGTTTTCAAAGCAGGTAAGTTACCCGCTGGGCATAAGAGTTCCATTTGCTCACTACCAGTAGAATTGAGTTGAAGCGAGCATTTTATGAAGAATTGTGAATGACGGAATTGATGTAAGGCAGGTTTAGATGGATAAATCTGCTTTTACTCCGTTTGAGGTACTGACGAGTGACCGTTTTACATGTTGGCTTGGTTTAAATATGAGGTACTTAATTTTTATGGCGGCGGTTTTGGGCAAACAACTCTTCGACATCTTGTTTTGGTTGCGGACGGTAGAAGTGGAAGCCTTGAATCGAACTACAGTTGAGATTAGACAGCAGAGTCGCTTGCTCACTAGTTTCGACACCTTCAGCAACCACAGTTAAATCGAGAGACTTACCCAGGTTGATGATGTTTTCAATTACGGTGATTTGCTTTGGTAGGGTATCGATATCGGAGATGAAAGCACGGTCTATCTTTAGCTCATCAATTGGGAAGCGAGCAAGGTAAGACAGTGAAGAGTAACCAGTACCAAAATCATCGATGGAGAGAGCAAAGCCAAGTTTCTTGATGGCGTTAAGCATTTGAAGTGTGTGTTCACTATCACTCATTACCGCGCTTTCCGTTAGCTCAAACGTAATCGCACTTGGATCAAGCTCGGTCGAACGCAGCAATTTTTCCATATAATCAATCAGCTTTGGGTTACCAAACTGTTCTGGAGATAGGTTGATCGCGACACGACCTGGAAGGATACCTTGCATCTTCCAGCGCTTAACCGTAGCAAACACTTCACGCATTACCACTCGGCCAAGTTGTTCAATAAGTCCAGCTCGCTCTGCCACAGGAATGAACGCAGCAGGACTGATATAACCTTCGACAGGGTGCTTCCAACGTACTAGAGCTTCAGCGCCGTTAATGGTGAAGTCACGGGCATTGACCTTAGGTTGATACCAAACCTCAAGTCCATTTTGTTGCAGCGCCTTTTGTAGCTCTATCTCAAGCCACAGTCGCATGCGCGCTTCTTTGTTCATCTGTTCGTTGAACTTGATCAGGCGGTTGCGACCACGATCTTTGGCTTCATACATTGCTGTGTCTGCATTTTGCAGCAAGATACGAGCATCAGTCCCATCTTGAGGAAAGCTCACGCTACCAATTGAGCAGGCTAAGCGTTTGCTAAAGTGGTGAAGATCGAAGGGTTGGTTGATAAGGGATATGATCTTTTCAGCGAGCATTTCAGGTGTTCGCTGATGTTCAGGTTCTGGCAAGATAATACCAAACTCATCCCCGCCTAAATGCCCAATCACGGCCTTACGAGGCAGTAAGCGTTTAAGGCGCGAAGCGACCTCTTTTATCACCTTGTCACCGATGTGATGACCAAGTGAGTCATTGATATTCTTGAAGTTATCAATGTCTAAGTAGAGCATCACCACCGGCGTATCGTTGTGAATGAACTGCTCAAGACGCTTAGTAAACCCAACTCGGTTGTAGAGCTTGGTCAGTGCATCGATGTAGGCATCTTCACTGTTTGCCGGTGTGTATTGTTTTGCGGTTTCTTGTGCGTCTTGGATAAGCACCAACTGAGTGTTGCTTCCAAGAACAGTGGTGGAGTCGATGTTGAGCTGAACCTTACGTTCAAAGCCGCATCGTGCACCCGTTAAGCAAACCAAACCAGACTCAGAAATAATAGAGCTGAGGTTATTATTGAAGACTGTTTTGGTTTGTTCATCGATAAATAGGCGTCCCAACTCTTCACCAATTAACTCTGTGGTTGAGTTAAAGCCAAGCAAGCGCGCTGCTGCTGGGTTAGATGACAAGATGTAGTCACTTTCAACGAGCAGTAATCCATCTGGAAGTAGTTGAGATAGTTTGTGGAATTTGGCTTCGGATTCTTCTAAAGAACGGACAAGTACTTGGTTTTCTGATGTGTCGAAGGCGTGAAAGACGATGTAGTCGGTTTTGTTGCCATTGGTAAGCGGAGATAGGCTGAAATGAAGGCTGGTATCGAGGTCTGTTTCGTTGAGGGTGACTTCGGCCTCAATCGTTTCGCCACTGAATGCACGCTCATAGTAAGGCTTGAGATGTTGGTAGAACTGTTCGCCCAATGTTTGGCGATCATTCATGCCTGCAAGCTCTGGTTGACTCAAACCAGCAATATCGCAGTAACGCTCATTCACCATAAAATAGTTATGTTGAGCATCAAGTACTGCAAAAAAGAACGGACTATTTGCAGTTAGCTGGGTAAACCAATGTTGTAGTTGTTGGGGAGGCATCAAAGTACTACCAATTCTCCAAGAGCTTGAATATTCACTATCGATAAATATTTATTACTTTTTGTGTGGCTATCGATATTTACCTGTGAGTGCAGCGATCCGCTGTAATTCTCATTACCTGAGTTACTATAACTGTGATTTTCAGGATATTAAAGGTCGAGTATCAAACAGAAGTTAATTTGATACATAACAGTAACTGAGATCTCAACATCATCTATGATGCATTCCATATTATTGACAAAGTTACGGATAAGTCACGTGATAAACAAGATTCGCACTCAACTAGTTCAAAATGCCGCATCAATTTTGCGATCTCCAGTCCAGTTATTGCCTAAAACAGTACAAAAAAGAGCCTTATTGGAGGCGCTTAAGAATGTATTCAAGGAAGCTTTAGAGGACGGTGACTTTGAGTTTTTAGAAGACAAATGGCTGAAAGTCTCAATAAAAGACATGGGGTTAAGTTGGTGTATTAGCTACAAAAATGAGCAACTGGTTGTAGCTGATAAAGAGGTGGTTGAAGATGTAAGCTTTAGCGGCAATCTTAACGATCTTGTGTTGATTGCGGGGCGTAAAGAAGACCCAGATACGCTTTTCTTCCAACGTAGACTGTCTATTGAAGGCGATACCGAGCTCGGTTTAGAAGTTAAAAACTTGATGGATAGCGTAGATTTGGACTTATTGCCGACTCCTATGAAAACTTTGTTAAATCAATTAGCTGATTTTGTGCAGAAGGGAGTACAATCCCCAGATACACAAAGTGAGGTAATGAATGCTTATTCGAACTGAAGCACCGGCAGATATACTTGTCATTGATCGTTTATTGAAATCTGTTTTTGAAACAGATGCAGAAGCTAACTTGGTTATGAGCTTGCGTGAGAATAGCCATTTAACGCTATCGCTGGTGGCTTGTTCTGATGAAGGCGAGGTGGTTGGTCACCTGATGTTTAGCCCTATCACTCTTGATGGCGACGATCATAACTGGCAAGGGCTTGCGCCTCTCGCTGTGAAAGAAGAGTTCCGCAACCAAGGCATTGCCAAATCTCTAGTTGAAGATGCGTTTTCCACTTTGGTTGATTTTGGTTACCCAGCTTGCGTTGTGTTGGGTGACCCTGCTTATTACAGCCGCTTTGGTTTCAAGGCTGCGAGCGAGTTTGGCCTGAGTTGTGTTTGGGATGTGCCTGAAGGTGCTTTCCAAGCGATTGAATTGGTAAACGGTGCGTTTGCTGGACATGCTGGTGAGATTGCTTACAGCCCCGAGTTCAACGACTTATAAGCTGATTTATCACGCAACAAGATACAAACTGATTTAGTCTAAATAAAGGAGCTTGATGCTCCTTTATTTTTTGTTAGTATCAGCCCTGCTCTAATAAGCGCTCTTTCAATAGAGGCAGCTTTCACAAAACTAGTTCTAACAAACTTCTGGTTTCAATAAACTTTGGCTCCAATAAACTTAAGGTTACTACCGCTAGATATGTCACAAACACACGCGCAATACCTACATGAGATGGGCATTAGCCAATGGGAACTAAGTCACCCAGAGCGTTTAGCAGGTTATGAATCTGAATTGACTCCGCTCTCGAGCGATTGCAAGTTACTGTTGGTTTCGCCTGAAAAACCTCAGGAAGATCTCGCCGTGATGTTTGAGCGAGTACTCAAAAGTATCAAGCTCGACTTATCTCAGGCTTTACACCTTCAACCGCAACACTTGTCTACTGTGGATTTAGGTTCGGTTGAGTGGATATGGTTTGCTGGTTGTGAGTCGGCTCAAGAGCTGAAGGCTAAAACACTTCAATCGCCATTACTGTCTGACATTAACGGTAACAACCAACACCGCCGCGACTTATGGCAACAAATTTGTGCTTATGACTAATCAATTTTTACCGACTTCACAACAACACCTAGACGCCATTTGGAAGATAGAGCAGGCCGCGCATTCTTACCCTTGGTCTGAAAATATGATCCGAGATCTTGATAGCCGAGGCGCTTGTCATCATGTCCTTGAAGTTGATGGACAAGTGGTGGGCTATTTCTTCGCGCAAAACATCGTTGGCGAAGTCACATTGCTTAATATCGCGGTAGACCCAAGCCAGCAAGGCAAAGGGTATGGAAAAGCGTTAACGGAACATTTCCTTGATATGTGTGAGCAAGCTGACGCGGAAAGTGCTTGGCTAGAAGTTCGCGAAAGTAATGTGAACGCGTTTAATCTTTACGAAAAGGCAGGCTTCAACGAAGTTGATCGCCGTCGTAACTATTATCCAACTAAACAAGGCAACGAAGATGCCATCATTATGAGCTATCTTTTTATGTCTTTTAGCTAGTCATGTTACGTCTTTTCGCTAACTAGATAGCTAATCACAAAATTAGCCAAAAAATAGGGTGTAAACTGACCCTTTAGAAAGTGATACGCTTTCTGTATAATCCGCACACAGAATTCAAGGGCAAGTATTATCTACTTGCCCTTTTTACGCTTTAGATCAGCAAAGGGCGACTATGTCTTTCCAACAAGAAGTGAGCAAACGTAGAACGTTTGCGATTATCTCTCACCCGGATGCGGGTAAAACCACGATTACTGAAAAAGTTCTTTTATTCGGAAACGCGATTCAAAAAGCGGGTACCGTAAAAGGCCGTGGCTCTAACCAGCACGCTAAATCTGACTGGATGGAGATGGAAAAAGAACGTGGTATCTCGGTAACTACGTCGGTAATGCAATTCCCATACAATGATTGCCTAGTAAACCTACTAGATACTCCAGGACACGAAGATTTCTCGGAAGATACGTACCGTACGCTAACAGCGGTTGATTCATGTTTGATGGTTATCGATGCTGCGAAAGGTGTCGAGGATCGTACTCGTAAACTAATGGAAGTAACACGTCTGCGTGATACGCCAATCGTAACGTTTATGAACAAACTTGACCGTGACGTTCGTGACCCAATGGAAGTGCTTGATGAAGTAGAGAGCGAGCTAGGTATGGCTTGTGCTCCAATCTCATGGCCAATTGGTTGCGGTAAAGAGTTTAAAGGTGTTTACCACATTCACCGTGATGAAACGATCTTGTATGAATCTGGCCACGGCCACGAGATCCAAGAAGTTCGTATCATCAAAGGTCTAGATAACCCTGAGCTAGATGAAGCAGTAGGTGCTGATCTTGCGGAAAGCGTACGTGAAGAGCTAGAGCTTGTTATCGGTGCTTGTCCTGAGTTTGACCATGAATTATTCCTAGCGGGTGAACTAACGCCGGTTTACTTCGGTACTGCATTGGGTAACTTTGGTGTTGACCACATGCTTGATGGTCTAACGAAATGGGCTCCAGCACCTCAAACGCGTCAAGCGAACGAGCGTGATGTTGAAGCGACAGAAGAGAAGTTCTCTGGTTTCGTATTTAAGATCCAAGCAAACATGGACCCTAAACACCGTGACCGTATCGCATTCATGCGTATCGTTTCGGGTACTTACAACCAAGGTATGAAGATGAACCATGTTCGTACAGGCAAGAGTGTAAGTATCTCTGATGCGGTAACCTTTATGGCGGGTGACCGTGCACGTGCTGAAAAAGCATACGCGGGTGATATTATCGGTCTACATAACCACGGTACTATCCAGATTGGTGATACCTTTACTCAAGGTGAGAGCCTTAAGTTCGCTGGTATTCCTAACTTCGCACCTGAGCTATTCCGTCGTATCCGTCTACGCGATCCACTGAAGCAGAAGCAACTTCTAAAAGGATTAGTTCAGCTTTCAGAAGAGGGCGCAGTACAAGTATTCCGTCCTATGCAAAACAACGACCTGATCGTTGGTGCGGTTGGTGTGCTTCAGTTCGACGTGGTTGTAGCGCGCTTGAAAGCGGAATACAACGTAGAAGCTATCTACGAAGGTGTTAACGTTGCAACAGCTCGCTGGGTTGAATGTGATGACGCTAAGAAACTAGAAGAATTCAAACGTAAGAACCAATCTAACCTTGCGCTAGATGGCGGTGACAACCTGTCTTACATCGCACCAACTATGGTGAACTTGAACCTAGCTTCTGAACGTTTCCCTGAAGTTCAATTCCGAGCGACGCGCGAGCACTAATAGCGACAGTTCTACATAACATTGTTGGATAATATTAAAGCCGAATTGCTTCTAGCATTCGGCTTTTTTGTTACACTAAGAGTACACCGTTTTGATGGAGTAAAGCGTGTTTGATCTCAATTTAGTAAAGCCATTCCTCTCTGTATATCAACAAAGATCGATAACCAAAGCGGCTGAATCGTTAGAGCTAACTCAACCTGCGGTTAGTGCTGCAATCAAGAGGTTTGAAGCGGTGGTAGGCTATGCGTTGTTCGTAAGAGTAGGGCGTTCAATAGAACCAACGTCAATGTCTCACAAACTGGCTGGTCAATTATCTGATGCTTTAGAGTTGATGGAAGGTGCAGTATCAAGAAAGCGTGATTTTACGGTTTATATGCCTGCGAATCTGCTCCACAAAATGCCCATGCTCAATGGTGTTCAGTTAGTTGAATCCCCAATTTCTGTAGAGAATGTTGTCGAGGATATCCGACTCAATCGAGTAGATTTAGTGGTCGATACTGGTTTACCTAAACAGTCAAGTTTAGCGTCTGAATTTGCAACTACTGATAGATTGCTTCTTATGAGTGATCCTGAAAACAGTCAATTTGGTGAGAAGATTTCGATGGATGAGTTTCTTGAAGCACGGCATGTAACCTTGAAGTTACTTCGCCAAGATACTCAAATAGTCGACTTTCTTTCCGAAAAGAGCTTTACTCGTGATGTTGCTATCGAAGTAAGAAACATCACTAACTTGATATTGGCGGTAAAAGGGACTGACTATATTGCAGCTGTTCCGGTTAGCATGATCCATTTAGCAAAAATCATTGGCTTACAAATTCATGAGCCTCCATTCTCAATGCGTCCCGTGGAGTTTGAGTTTTTCTATCACAAGAAGTATCAAACTAATGGGCAACATCAAGAGTTACGAGATGAGCTTAAACAGTTATTAAATAGCTAGAAATCGAAGGCTAAACCGAATTCCACATAGTTTTTGGTTTCAGGGTATATGGTATAGGTAACGGACGGTTTTACGTACTTCAAGTTAAAGAATACAGCTACTTCGTGATAATGAATGTTGGTCCTAGTTTCATTTCTGATATGTCTAGATCTCGTAGTAGTCTCATCTTTAATATAAAAGTCTTGGGTATCTTTTTTGAATCCGATTTCTTGGTTGAATTTGTAAAGAAAGTCAGCATATTGAATCGGGCTCCACAGAGCGCCTGCACTATAATCGAATGTGTCAGAGGTTTTATATTCCATGCATAAGTTTGGAAGACAAGCATCGAAATCTCTGTCCATATAGTTGTAGTTGATATCGCCAAGCAGTGTCCAATTTTCATGAATCAACTTAGCAACAAAAATGCCTGTTGTGATCTCATGTTCGCTGACTTTTACGGTGTTTTCAGTGTAGTACGTGTCCCCTTGCCAGAATGAATATCCCAACCCTGCTTGCCAATAGTCTTGAGTATCAACCTCTCCAAAAACACGCAATTTATCATTGATTTGATAGTTTATATCAAGTGTGGCGACTGTCTTATCATTGTCTGGGCTTTGAGATAAGCTGACGGAAAAGATATCTGTAAAACGCTCAATAGATTCAATAAGGGTGTCATTTGCAGACGAGTAAAAAGGGAAAGTCAAAGCAAGTATTAATAGAAGGCGTTTCATATTCAAATTCCGAATCGCTTTCCTTAGCTAGTGAGTAAAAACACCCGATAATAGCGTTCACTATTATCGGGTGAGCGGGTTCAACTCAGGTTGAATTTTAGCCGCGTAAACGTTGTTGAATAGCGGATTTAGCTTTCTGTAGTTTAGTTGGGTCGATAGATTGAAGCTTGCTACGGTCGATGTTTGAACCATCAAACACATGATCGTGATTCTTTGTTTGAATACGTACACCGTCATCTATTTTTGAAACAGTCGCAACCCATTGACCGTTGCCTTTGACTAAAGAGAATTGGTCAGAAGTAACATCGCCTTCCACACGAAGTAGTGTTTTTTCAAAGTCACCGTTGCCAATAAATACGAGCTCGCCATCTTTGCGTTGTACAGTACCTACCCACTCGCTGGTGTTTTCGTCGATAATGTGGATTTCGCCGTTAATGATCTTAACTGTCAGGTCACGCTCTTCCATCTCGGGGCGGTCTTCACCGAAATCTGGAGACCAACGAGGTGTATCATCAAAGTCCATATCTGGGTGCTCTGGAGAGGCTGGGAGAGCAGGTCGTGGGCTATCAATTACAATAGTTCCCTTGCCACTAGTTATCTCAAAACCACTATCCACACGCTCAACAGTTGCTAACCATTCGCCATTACCTTTAACGATGGCTGCACTGCCGTTAGCTTCTAGGTCACCTTCAACTTTTACTAGAGTTTTTTCGAAGTCTCCGTTGCCACGGAAAATGATCTCACCATCCTTGCGTTGTACAGTACCTACCCACTCACTGGTGTTTTCGTCGATAATGTGGATTTCGCCGTTAATGATCTTAACTGTCAGGTCACGCTCTTCCATTTCAGGACGGTCTTCACCGAAATCTGGAGACCAACGAGGTGTAGCGTCAACATCAACGTCTGGGTGTTGTGGGAGATAATCCACATCATTGTCGCTATTGGAACTAGACGACGTGCTCAAAAGCCCTGCAACCAATGCAGCAGAAGCGGCACCAACTGCAGCCCAAGTACCGTTAGATTGTTTTTCGTAAGTGACGTCATCGATTGTGGCTGTCGTGCCTGGAGTTGCATTCGCGTATTGTTCGTTTAACTTATACTGAACAGACGCATCGATAGCGTTCATCTGCTCGTCAATAAGTTGAAGTGTTTGTTGGTTTGCTAGTTCTACGTCAACTTGAGGTGCAGAAGCAAAAGCAGGTGCTGCTAATACGCTAGAAATTGATATGGCTAAGAGTGATGCTTTCATAAAGTAGGATCTCGTTATTGAATGGAGCGTCTTGCTATCAATGCCTCCTTGGCAAGTGCGTTTATTATTCGCTGTGGTGAGATTTTCAACAATATAGCCAGCTAGTGTTGATGTATAAATCTAATTTATGCATTTGCGCTTTTTAGGTTGAGACTTGAGGTAAGTATGTTGGGTTGGATAAAAACTTGGGTTAAAAGATATGATAAGTGGTGTGAAGAGCTTGGCTTAACGCCTGAGAACAAGCGCAGTTGTGTTGCTTATCGTCGTGATCCTCAAGGGAAACAAATGGAGAGTAGGGAAAATGACACAGCAAATAAGTGACTTTCCGCTGTTTGATACTCATTGCCACGCGGATTTTGAGGCGTTTGAGCAAGGTTTTACACCTGATCAAACTATTGATGGCTATCTTAAAGAAGCGAAACAAGCGCAAGTCGAGAAGTTAATCATCCCTTCTATCGGCCAACGTAACTGGAGGAAGCTCGATGAAATCGCTCAATCTCACCCCAATATTTACTATGCATTAGGCTTCCATCCTTACTTTTTAGAACCGGCCAATGACGAACAATTTTCGGAACTTCGCCAATTACTCGCTTCAAAAAACAGCCAATGTGTCGCGATAGGTGAGTGCGGGCTCGACTTTTTTGTGGACGTTGAACGAGAGAAACAAGAGCGCTTTTTCATCCAACAAATGGAGCTTGCGAAGGAGTTTGACCTGCCTTTAATCATCCATGAGAGGAAGTCTTACAACCGACTTATCGAGCTAATAAAGCAGCATAAGTTCACCTTAGGTGGTGTGATTCACGGTTTTTCTGGGAGTGAACAGCAAGCTTTGGCGTGGATCAAGCTCGGTTTCTATATTGGCGTCGGTGGAACGATAACTTACCCAAGAGCGCAAAAAACACGCACAACCATCGCAAAATTGCCCCTTGAATGTCTGGTATTGGAAACGGATGCTCCGGACATGCCCATGTATGGAAACCAAGGAAATGTTAATCATTCCAAATATTTAGTTACGATCTTAAATGAACTTTTTTTGCTTAGAAAAGAGCCAAAGCAATCGATTGCAGCGCAAATTTGGCAAAATAGCCATCGCGCATTCGGTATATGTGAATAAAATCGAAGGTTTTTGTTTATCGTTTGCGTAAATTGCACTGAGCTTGTGATTTGGGTCACATTTGCGTGTGAATGGTACATGAATCTTCTACGAAAGTGTGAGGACGGCATTACTTTATTAGTGGTCGCATGAGTATAATTGCCTCCGCTTTATAGCCCCATTTTGTAACACGCCAATAAATAACTAATAAGGAAGTCATAAACTATGAGCCTGTTTATGAGCCTAGTCGGAATGGTTGCACTGATCGCAATCGCAGTACTACTATCTGACAACCGCAAAGCTATTAATCTAAGAACAGTGGGTGGCGCTTTCGCTATCCAATTCGCACTTGGTGCATTCGTACTTTACATCCCTTGGGGTCGTGATCTACTTGCAGGTTTCTCTGCTGGTGTAGCAAACGTGATCGACTACGGTAAAGACGGTACTGGTTTCCTATTCGGCAGCCTAGTTAACTTCTCAGTTGACGGTATCGGTTTCATCTTTGCTTTCCAAGTACTACCAACTCTGATTTTCTTCTCTGCACTTATCTCTGTACTTTACTACATTGGTGTTATGCAAATTGTAATCAAAGTTCTTGGTGGTGGTCTTCAGAAAGCTCTAGGTACTTCTCGCGCCGAGTCTATGTCTGCAGCAGCAAACATCTTCGTTGGTCAAACTGAAGCACCTCTAGTTGTTCGTCCATTTGTTCCTAAAATGACTAACTCTGAACTATTCGCAGTAATGTGTGGTGGTTTGGCTTCTGTAGCTGGTGGTGTACTAGCGGGTTACGCATCTATGGGTGTACCTCTAGAGTACCTTGTAGCAGCATCATTCATGGCAGCACCAGGTGGTCTACTATTCGCTAAAATCATCAAGCCTGAAACAGATACGCCAGACGACAACATCGCTGACGAAATGGACGGTGGCGATGACAAACCAGCTAACGTTATCGACGCAGCAGCAGGTGGCGCATCAGTTGGTCTACAACTAGCACTTAACGTTGGTGCAATGCTACTAGCATTCATCGGTCTAATTGCTCTAATCAACGGTATCCTAGGTGGCATCGGTGGTTGGTTCGGTATGGAAAACCTAACTCTAGAACTTCTTCTAGGTTGGATCTTCGCACCGCTAGCATTCATCATTGGTGTTCCATGGGAAGAAGCAACTATCGCTGGTTCTTTCATTGGTCAGAAGACAGTTGTTAACGAATTCGTTGCATACCTAAACTTCGTACCATACGTTGGTGAAAACGCTCAAGTTGTTGCAGCAACTGGTCAAGTGATGTCTGAGAAGACTCAAGCTATCATCGCATTCGCACTATGTGGTTTCGCAAACCTTTCTTCAATTGCGATTCTTCTAGGTGGTCTAGGTGGTATTGCACCAAGCCGTCGCCACGACATCGCACGTATGGGTGTTAAAGCGGTAATTGCTGGTACTCTATCTAACCTGATGGCAGCAACAATTGCTGGCTTCTTCCTGTCTTTCTAATTAGTTAGAAATCGATATATAGACGCCATAATAATATCGCCCCGTAGCAAGAAATTGCTGCGGGGCTTTTTTGTTTTTAGGCCTGCCGTTTTTAGTATATGCACGCGCTTATGCTTAGATTCGATGTAGGGTCTAGAATGTTTTTTTGAGATACAAACCGTTTGCGTTCTAAGGAGCACTACAATTTATTGATGGATACCTATAATGTATAAGCTAAAGGGATAGGATGTCTCTGTTGGCAAGAAAGTAACCTCGAAATCAACTCGAACGTTATTTTTCTGGGATTAAGCCAAAATTAGCGATACGCTATAGATGTTAGACACAACATGACTGATTTGTTGTGCCATAGACCAAACTGGTACTGTGCGGTGACAAGGATTGCAATTGGTAGCGAAAGTTATCAAGTCTTCAGGGAACCAAGTCCGTTCATTTGTGGCTACTGAGCATTACTAAAATATCCATCTATACTGGATGGAGGGCGAAGTAGTTAACTATTTGAATATATTGATCGGAGATAGAAATGAGCGATTTAAAAGCAGCAGCTCTACGTGCACTTAAACTTATGGACCTAACTACGCTAAATGACGACGATACTACTGAAAAAGTAGTGGCGCTTTGTCATGACGCGAAGACTGCAGTAGGCAACACCGCTGCAATCTGTATTTACCCTCGCTTTATCCCAGCAGCTAAGAAAGCGTTGCGTGAGCAAGGTACTCCAGAAGTACGCATTGCGACTGTAACTAACTTCCCTCATGGTAATGACGACATCGAAATTGCTGTTGCAGAAACAAAAGCAGCGGTAGCGTACGGCGCAGACGAAGTTGACGTAGTATTCCCATACCGTGCTCTTATTGCTGGCAACGAAGAAGTTGGCTTTGAGCTAGTTAAACAGTGTAAAGCAGCTTGTGGTGACATCACGCTTAAAGTGATCATCGAAACAGGTGAACTGAAAGAAGAAGCACTAATCAAGAAAGCTTCTCAAATCTGTATCGAAGCAGGTGCAGACTTCATCAAAACTTCAACAGGTAAAGTGCCAGTAAACGCGACTCCAGAGTACGCGCGCATGATGCTTGAAGTTATCCGTGACATGGGCGTTGCTAAAACAGTTGGTTTCAAACCAGCTGGTGGCGTACGTACTGCTGAAGATGCAGCACTATACCTAGCAATGGCTGATGAGCTACTAGGCGCTGAGTGGGCAGACAACATGCACTACCGTTTTGGTGCTTCAAGCCTACTAACTAACCTTCTTAATACATTAGAAGTGACAGACCAGACTGCTGATCCAGCAGCATACTAATTTACTCGTCATATTTGACACCGCAGCGTTGTTGACTGCGTAAGTTCCTCCTAATCACATAGAGCCTCTATGCTCATAGGAATGAACTCACTGGTCGCCTAACTGCAACGCCAAATATTTAGAGTATTGAACATAATAAGTCTGTTTGATGGAGTGGCGTCAAGCCACTCCATATTACCTCTTTTCCCTACAAACCATACTCACTAGAGTTTGGGAGGCACTAATGTATCTACCTCAAGAAATTATTCGCAGAAAACGTGACGGTGAAGTCCTAACAGCTGAAGAAATTAACTTCTTCATTCAAGGTGTGGCTAAGAACACGGTTTCTGAAGGCCAAATTGCCGCATTCGCAATGGCTATCTTTTTTAATGAAATGACGATGCCAGAACGTATCGCACTAACGTGTGCAATGCGTGATTCAGGCATGGTGATTGACTGGAGCCACATGAACTTTGATGGCCCAATCGTTGATAAACACTCTACTGGTGGTGTTGGCGACGTTACTTCTCTGATGCTTGGCCCAATGGTGGCAGCATGTGGCGGTTTCGTTCCAATGATCTCTGGTCGTGGTTTAGGCCACACTGGCGGTACGCTAGACAAGCTGGAATCTATTCCGGGTTACAACATTACACCAACCAACGATGTGTTCGGTGAAGTAACGAAAGATGCTGGCGTGGCTATCATCGGTCAAACAGGCGATCTAGCTCCTGCTGACAAGCGTGTTTACGCAACTCGTGATATCACAGCAACAGTCGATAACATCTCGCTGATCACGGCTTCAATCCTATCTAAGAAACTGGCTGCGGGCCTTGATTCTCTAGTGATGGATGTAAAAGTAGGTTCAGGCGCATTCATGCCGACTTACGAAGCATCTGAAGAGCTAGCGAAATCTATCGTTGCAGTAGCAAACGGTGCGGGTACTAAAACAACAGCAATCCTAACGGACATGAACCAAGTGCTGGCTTCTTCAGCGGGTAACGCAGTAGAAGTTCGTGAAGCGGTTCAGTTCCTAACGGGTGAATACCGTAACCCTCGCTTGTTAGAGATCACTCTAGCATCGTGTGCTGAAATGCTGGTGCTCGGTAACCTAGCTAAAGACTCAGACGAAGCGCGCGAAAAACTGATGGCAGTACTGGATAACGGTAAGGCAGCAGAGTGCTTCGGTAAAATGGTAGCGGGCCTTGGTGGTCCAGTTGATTTCGTAATGAACTACGATAACTACCTAGAAAAAGCAGACATTATTAAGCCAGTGTACGCGTTAGAAAGCGGTGTGGTATCAGCAATGGATACTCGTGCAATTGGTATGGCTGTGGTTGGTATGGGCGGCGGTCGTCGTGTAGCAACTGACAGCATTGATTACGCAGTCGGTTTTGATCACTTCATTCGCCTAGGTGAAGTAGCAAGTGAAGATAAGCCATTAGCAATGATTCATGCTCGCAACGAACAACAGTGGCAAGAAGCTGCAACTGCATTACAAAATGCAATCACTGTGGGCGGAGAATATACAGCAACGCCAGACGTTTACCGTCAGATTCGTTCTGAAGACGTGTAAATAACCGTTATCGGTATGCCTCGCGTATACCGATAAACAGAGTTCTGGTGCAAAGAGCAATAAGTTGGTGAAGAAAATGAAAAGAGCATTTATTTTAGTTTTAGATTCATTCGGTATCGGTGAAACAGCGGATGCAGACAAATTTGGTGATGTAGGTTCTGACACTATGGGCCACATCGCAGATCATTGTGACCAAGGTCTTGCAGACAATGCAGATCGTAAAGGTTCACTGACATTGCCAAACCTGTCTAAGCTAGGTCTAGCGATGGCTCACAAAGAGTCTACAGGTCGCTTTGCTCCTGGTATGGATGCAGACGCTGAGATCATTGGCGCTTACGGTCACGCTGCTGAGCTGTCTTCTGGTAAAGACACGCCATCAGGTCACTGGGAAATTGCGGGTGTTCCTGTACTGTTTGACTGGGGCTACTTCACCGACAAAGAGAACAGCTTTCCAAAAGAACTGACTGACCGCATCCTTGAGCGTGCAGGCCTGTCTGGTTTCTTAGGTAACTGCCACTCATCTGGCACGGAAATCCTAGATAACCTAGGTGAAGAGCATATGAAGACTGGCTTGCCTATCTTCTATACTTCTGCAGATTCTGTTTTCCAGATCGCTTGTCACGAAGAGACATTCGGCCTGCAAAACCTATTAGACCTTTGTCAGATTGCTCGTGAAGAGCTAGAAGACTACAACATTGGTCGTGTTATCGCTCGTCCGTTCATTGGCCCAGGTAAAGGTCAATTCGAACGTACTGGTAACCGTCGTGATCTTTCTGTTGAGCCACCTGCAGCCACCATTCTTCAGAAGTTGGTTGATGAGAAGGGCGGTAACGTTCACTCAATCGGCAAGATCTCTGATATCTACGCGGGTTGTGGCATCACTCAGAAAACCAAAGCAACAGGTATTCCTGCGCTATTTGAAGCAACCAAAGAAGCGATCAATGAAGCAGGCGACAACACTATCGTGTTCACTAACTTCGTTGATTTCGACTCAGCTTACGGCCACCGCCGTGATGTTGCTGGTTATGCAGCGGCACTTGAGTACTTCGATGGTCGCATCAATGAAATCATCGATATGATGAAAGAAGATGATGTGCTTATCCTAACGGCTGACCACGGTTGTGATCCGACATGGCCAGGTACAGACCATACTCGTGAGCACATCCCTGTGATTGTTTACGGTCAGAAGGTTCCAGCCGGTTCTTTAGGCCGTCGCGATACGTTCGCTGATATCGGTCAAAGCTTAGCGTCATACTTTGGTACATCGCCAATGGGACACGGTACAAGCTTTCTATAATAGTTAACGAAGAGAGAGGGAAACCTCTCTCTTCTTTTTTTGTTTTGAGATTAAGGATATTTTCAATGGCTACTCCACATATTAATGCTGAAATGGGTGATTTCGCTGACGTAGTTTTAATGCCAGGTGACCCGCTACGTGCTAAATACATCGCTGAAACCTTCTTAGAAGAAGTGGTTCAAGTGTGCGACGTTCGCAACATGTTTGGTTACACCGGTACTTACAAAGGTCGTAAGGTTTCGGTAATGGGACACGGTATGGGCATTCCATCTTGTTCTATTTACGCGACTGAGCTGATCAAAGACTTTGGTGTGAAGAAGATCATTCGTGTGGGCAGTTGTGGTGCAGTGAGCGAAGATATCAAAGTGCGTGATGTGGTGATCGGTATGGGCGCATGTACTGACTCTAAAGTGAACCGTATTCGCTTTAAAGATCATGACTTTGCGGCGATTGCGGATTACAAAATGGTGCGCGCGGCAGAAGATGCAGCCAAAGCTCTCGGTGTCGGCGTAAAAGTCGGTAACCTGTTCTCGGCTGAGCTGTTCTACACGCCAGATCCAGAGATGTTCGAAGTAATGGACAAATACGGCATTGTTGGCGTAGAGATGGAAGCGGCTGGCATCTATGGTGTATGTGCTGAATACGGCGCAAAAGCTCTAACGATCTGTACTGTTTCTGACCACATCAAGACTGGTGAGCAAACGACATCAGATGAACGTCAAACGACTTTCAACGACATGATGGTTATCGCACTAGACTCAGTGTTGCTTGGTGACCAAGAATAATCTTGATTTGTCTTAGCTTGATAAGTTAACAGATAACAAAAAGCCCCGTTGCTGCCTGAGCGTCGGGGCTTTTTATTGGATTGCTGTATTTATTCTGAGTCTAGTATTTATTGTCAGCCTAGTGTGTTTATGAGCTTACATTTTTCAATAGTAAGTTCTCACCAGACTTAGTTGGTCTTCTGCGAATCAGCATGATGAACAACACGCCACTCACAAACCCCATCAACACCATACCGATCATGTAGCGATCACTTTTGCGGTAGTGGTGATCAGAAATCGCCGTCATCTTACCGGTTTCAAAAGTCACTCGAATAAAGCCGATGATCGTTTTCTCTGGAGAATAAATAGGTTCAACTAACTGTTGTCTGCCGATACTTGCTGTTGAAAGTGGTGTATCTAAGCCAAGAACCTCACGTACCGAGAGGGCTTTTTCGCTCGAAGCCAGTCGAATACCCTCTGCATCATAGATGGTGGTATCGAACACCAGTCGGTCTTGAGATAGCTGGTTAGTCAGATCAAGCAATCGCTCTTGGTCTTGTTGCGTGATCATCTTGCTGGCTGAAAGTGATGCCTGAGAGATAAGCAGCTTGGTAAGAGTTTCCAACTGTTTTGCTTGGATCTTCTCGTTACCTTTACTGATCACGACCGTATTTTTAATCGTTACAACGAACATGGTAGCCAACAAAATGAGGGCTAGCATTCGTAAAGCGTTACGTATTGAGAACAATGATTCATTCATGTTTCACGAAGCCTGAAATAAACAAATGTTATGATTAAGACATATTGAGACTTGCGTTTTCAAATTGCAATAGGTTAACGTTTAGCATAGTTAATTAGGAATCATACACATGGACGCTCAGAAATATCTGCCGATAAAAAGGCATACGACATTATTAACTCGACTCCCCGAGACTCGTTTCGCTTCTCAACTCGCTAAATCCAAGGCCAATTGGATTGTGTTTGGTGAGTACCTATCTCCACAATCTTTCGATGACATCGACTTTTTCACTGGCACTTACAACACCATCCTCGATACGTGGAAGGTTGGGCATTATGAAGTGGCTTTGATGTCAGGCAATCTAACGCCAGCACACGAAGAAATCCTCCAAGCGCTAAAGCTTGATTATGCTTGCCTTAGCGAGGTCCCAGACTTATCTAAGCCAGGTTTGATCGTGATGGATATGGATTCCACAGCGATTCAAATTGAATGCATCGATGAGATTGCCAAGCTAGCTGGAGTGGGAGAGTTAGTCTCTGAAATCACAGAACGAGCAATGCAAGGCGAGCTCGACTTTGAACAGAGCCTACGCCAGCGAGTAGGAGCACTGAAAGGTGCGGATGAATCGATATTAGAGCAAGTGCGTCAGTCATTGCCATTCATGCCAGACTTGGTCGGGCTGGTGAATACTCTAAATAAGCTTGGCTGGAAAACGGCGATTGCATCAGGCGGTTTTACTTACTTCTCTGACTACCTGAAAGATACCCTTGATCTAGACCATGCTCAATCAAACACGCTTGAGATCGTCAACGGTAAGTTGACGGGTGAAGTCTTAGGCGATGTTGTTTCGGCGCAGACCAAAGCGGATATCTTGGTAGAGTTGGCTGAAGAGTACGAATTGGAACTACATAATACCGTTGCCGTTGGTGATGGTGCCAATGACTTGGTGATGATGGGCTCTGCAGGTTTAGGCATTGCCTACCACGCAAAACCAAAAGTAGAGCAGCAAGCTCAAACTGCTGTTCGTTACGCAGGTTTAGGCGGTGTGCTGTGTATCTTGTCGGGTGTATTGGCTAAGCAACAGAAGATCAGCTGGCAAGCGAAACCTTAGGGGCTCTACCTAAGTGCTATTGGCGATGTATCTTATTTAGCAATAGTGGCTCAGACACAAAAAAAGCAGGCTATCAGCCTGCTTTTTCAATTTTCATGCTTAAGTTAATACGCCACTCGAGGCTAGCGTGTTAGCTCCAATCGAATCAGCACTTCATCGGTAATGTCCTCTATCTCGCCATAACCGATAAACGCCGTCACCTCATTCTCTAGCTTCTTAGCTTGATGCATACTGATGCGTGAAAGCTCTTCTAAATCCGACTGGAATAAACTCGTTAGCGGATTAAAGATAGGTGCCGTGGTGACTCGCAATACATACACATCACCTAAGTGCTGCGCTTTCTTGATGAATAAGATGCGTTCCTTTGCTGAGGCGAAGTCTTTGACCAACTTGGTGTGTACCGACTGGATTTTGTCGCCAAACTTCACTGCAGCAATGTACACGTCATGATGCTTAGGCTCCGCACCTTCAATTCTTTTTAGTGGCTCAGCCAACAGTGAGTTGGTGTGACCCTTGAAGATTGGCTCGAGTGAGAACTTTTGGTTGTGACCAAGTTTAGCAAGTAACGTTAGATGCTTATTCAGTGGGAAATTCACACCAATGATCTTACAGCGCAGCGTTGAACTTGGCTTATCAATGAATATTGGGTTACTGACCATCTTGCTCAACAAAATGTTGTGCAGTGATTCGAGTAGCGAATGTGTTGGCAGTATCTCTTGCTTCTTAATCAGCTTACTTTGGTTTTGATCGATAAGCCCATTAAGGAAAGCGATGGTACGCATTGTCTTGGCGTTCTCGGCAATAACCAACTGCACGTTGCGACCATTCGGACTCACTCGAATTACGTGGTAAGGCACTGTGCTCAGTGGCAGGTTCTTGTCATAGAGCTGCAGTTCATTGAAGTTCACTAATACCGGATCATTAATCTTGAGTACCATTGGGTGTTCAAGGCTAATGCTCAGTCCACGCTTCGAAATATCTAAGGTGTGTCCGTTCGCCGCTGTGCCATCTTGTGATGTAAGTTGCAACGGTGACTTAAATTGGTATCTCGGCTCTTTACGACGAGTCTGAGAGTCAAAGTAGATGCTTTGAATATTGCCGACGACAGTACGCGGGTGACGGAAGCGGTTCAATTCACTGCTTGGAATGCGTGGCTTTTCACTCAGAAGATAGTCCGCCGCACTTTCGTGATCGCCAATCTCTTGCAAGATTCCGCAATGCGTCAGTTGAGCTGAGCTTTGAGCCAGCGTATCCGAGTGTTTAGCTAATGCTTGTCGCTCAGTGTCTGAAAGTTCGAAAACCGAGAACTTGAACGCCTTCCAACTTTTACGTTTGCCACCGATGTGCCAGAACAGCTGTCTTTGTTCACGAGAGGCTTCAGGCAGCATCATTGAATAGAACAAGGTCTTGTTTTGGTGTTCATGGGTAAAAGAGTAGATAACGTTACTGGTTCCCTTCACTCCTGGTTTCGCCAACAGGTTCATACGTTGCTCGTTGAACAGGGTACCCAGCGCTTGTTGATTTCGTTCGTCGTGCCAATATTGCCATAATGGATGGTTGTTATCCGTCAGTAGGGCAAGCTTTAGTTCGCTGCCGCTGAAAAACAGGGGTAGGTTACAAGTATGCTTTAGATAGGTATGTTCGATTCCTCGAGTACGAGTTCGAATAATCCTATCTTGATTCTCATGGCTGGTTTTCTTACTGGTGCTATTTAAAGACTCATCGAGTAAGCGAGCCACAATATTGTTGTCGCTTACCTTGATGGTTCTTAGAAATTTGACCGCGTTGTTCTCATAAGATTCGTCGATACCCAAAACACGAAATTCAACCGCTTGGTTAACATCGTTTTCTTGGGACTTTTCGATAAGCTCTGAGAACTTAACGCTGATGATCTCGCCGAGGTTGTATCGAAAGGCGCTCGGTACTTTGAACTTTGCACCCGACGGGGAGATATCAACCGTTACACCATGTAGGCTTTGCCCTTTCGATGTGGTGATCTCGACCTGCGAGCTAATCTTGAGTCTGTTCTCTTGGCGTTTTAAGTCGTAACCTAGGTTAATAGCTTCCGCTTCGTACGGGCTATTGGCGCTAGTAATGTCGTGGTTACCTTGAGAAGATGTTTTAACAACGCTCAGAGGCTGAGTTCGCGGAGTCATTACTAACTCCCATGCGCCTTCTGTGTAACCTTTAAACTTTTTCGTACCACGTTGATATGCGTTTAAAGCGATATCATCGAGCCAGTGCTTACGGCCATCGAGAGTGAACTGACGACACTCATTATCAATACGCCCGCGTAAATCAATGCTCTTTGTACACGGAGCCATGATACGATTCAGTTCCATTTTAACGAGCAGCTTCAGAGACGGCGATTCCCCTTCTGTCATTTGAGAAAGAAGGAATTCGAAATCTTCGGCGTGGTAAGCCGGGATTAAACGTTCTGCTACAGATAGAATTTCAGATTGCTGCATACTTTTCTTGTTAGAATGGACGGTGCGTTTATGTTATCGACTAGTTTAAATCGATCTTTAAGTATAAGTGGTATGACTGCAACTTTTATTTTCATCCGTACGGTCAAATAAGTCACAAATTGACAACATCATTGTGTAATTGAGTAAATTATTGAGGTTTTATGGCGAAGGCAAAGCGAGCTTATGTGTGTAATGACTGTGGTGCCGATTTTCCACGTTGGCAGGGGCAGTGCAATGCATGTGGTGCTTGGAACACGATTACAGAAGTTAGGTTAGCCGCTTCACCTCAGGTCGCACGTAATGAACGATTGAGTGGTTATGCGGGCGGTGCAACTGAATCTTCGGTTCAAACGCTGTCAGAAATCGATCTGCAAGAAGTCCCACGTTTTAGCAGTGGCTTTAAAGAGCTAGACCGCGTACTTGGTGGTGGTGTCGTACCGGGTGCTGCGATCCTGATTGGTGGTAACCCGGGTGCCGGTAAATCAACGCTGCTATTACAAACCATGTGTCAGCTTTCTTCTCAATTACCGACTCTCTATGTAACCGGGGAAGAATCTCTGCAACAAGTCGCGATGCGTGCGTCTCGACTTGGATTGCCAAAAGAGCACCTAAAGATGCTCTCAGAAACGAACGTGGATAAGATTTGTCAGGTTGCAGAAAAAGAACAACCTAAGATCATGGTTATCGACTCGATCCAAGTTATGCACGTTGCGGATGTTCAATCTTCTCCGGGCAGTGTTGCACAGGTTCGTGAATCGGCAACCGCATTAACGCGCTACGCAAAACAGAATAACGTTGCTGTGTTCTTAGTTGGACACGTAACTAAAGACGGCACCTTAGCAGGGCCAAAAGTACTTGAGCACATTATTGACTGTTCTGTTTTATTAGATGGCGGAACCGATAGCCGTTTTAGAACGCTACGCAGCCACAAAAACCGTTTTGGTGCAGTGAATGAACTGGGTGTGTTTGCGATGACAGGCCAAGGGCTAAAAGAAGTCAGCAACCCATCCGCTATCTTCTTGTCTCGTGGTGAAGAAGAAACCTCGGGCAGTTCTGTCATGGTGGTGTGGGAAGGGACGCGTCCACTTCTTGTCGAAATCCAAGCGCTGGTGGATTATTCACAGCTGGCTAACCCACGTCGCGTCGCTGTCGGCCTAGAGCAAAACAGGCTTTCTTTGTTATTAGCGGTGCTGCATAAACACGGCGGCTTACAAATGGCTGACCAAGATGTGTTTGTGAATGTCGTCGGTGGTGTTAAAGTAACCGAAACCAGTGCTGATCTTGCGTTGGTGATGGCTCTACTTTCTAGTTTCAGAGACCGCGCATTACCAAAAGATGTGGTGGTATTTGGAGAAGTAGGCCTAGCGGGTGAGATTCGACCTGTACCGAGCGGACAAGAGCGTTTAAATGAAGCATTTAAACACGGCTTTAAGAAAGCGATTGTACCGGCGGCTAACATGCCTAAAGGTGGCATTCCAGGAATGCAGATCCACGGTGTGAAAAAATTATCGGAAGCAATTAATGCTTTTGATGAGTTGTAATTGAACTCACTTCAGCTACTCTATACAGCAGCAATTCAGCCTAACCTTAACGCCGATTAGGCTTTAGGTTAGCACTATAATTAACAATCATTTAGATTGTTACTACTGAGTGCCTTTTTCTATATGTTAGAAAAAGGCAAAGTTTTTTAGTCCCAAATGCATGCAAAGCTATCAGTCTTCACAGATTGTGATATACTCTGCGCGCATTTTATATCCTATTAACAGAGTAAGACAATGGCAGATTTATCGAAATACAGAAACATTGGTATTTTCGCGCACGTTGATGCGGGTAAAACAACTACCACTGAGCGTATCCTTAAGCTAACTGGTCAAATCCACAAGACTGGTGAAGTACATGATGGCGAATCAACGACTGACTTCATGGAACAGGAAGCTGAGCGCGGTATTACTATCCAATCAGCAGCTGTAAGCTGTTTTTGGAACGATCACCGTCTAAACGTTATCGATACTCCTGGACACGTTGACTTCACAGTTGAAGTATACCGTTCTCTTAAAGTTCTTGATGGCGGTATCGGTGTATTCTGTGGTTCTGGTGGTGTTGAACCTCAATCAGAAACTAACTGGCGCTACGCTAACGAATCAGAAGTATCTCGTCTGATCTTCGTTAACAAACTAGACCGTATGGGTGCAGACTTCTACAACGTTGTTGACCAAGTTAAAAACGTTCTAGGTGCAACTCCTCTAGTAATGGTTCTACCAATCGGCCGTGAAGACGAGTTCGTTGGTGTTGTAGACCTACTAAGCCGTAAAGCATACGTTTGGGATGACACTGGTCTTCCTGAAAACTACGAAATCAAAGATGTTCCAGCGGACATGGTTGATGACGTTGAGCAATACCGTGAAGAGCTAATCGAAACTGCTGTAGAGCAAGACGATGACCTAATGGAAGCTTACATGGAAGGTGAAGAGCCTTCTATTGAAGACGTTAAGCGTTGTATCCGTAAAGGTACTCGTGATATCGCATTCTTCCCAACGTTCTGTGGTTCTGCGTTCAAGAACAAAGGTATGCAACTTATCCTTGATGCTGTAGTAGATTACCTACCAGCACCAACTGAAGTTGATCCTCAACCTCTAATGGATGAGAACGGTGAAGAAACTGGCGAACACGCTATCGTTTCTACAGATGAGACTTTCAAAGCGCTTGCATTCAAAATCATGGATGACCGCTTCGGTGCTCTAACTTTCGTTCGTATTTACTCTGGTAAACTGAACAAAGGTGACACGATTCTTAACTCATTCACTGGCAAGACTGAACGTGTTGGCCGTATGGTTGAGATGCAAGCTGATGACCGTAACGAACTAACTAGCGCACAAGCTGGTGACATCATTGCGATCGTTGGTATGAAGAACGTGCAAACTGGTCACACTCTATGTGATCCTAAGCACCAAGTAACGCTTGAGCCAATGGTATTCCCAACTCCAGTAATCTCAATCGCTGTATCTCCAAAAGATAAAGGCGGTTCTGAGAAAATGGGTATCGCTATCGGTAAAATGGTTGCAGAAGATCCATCTTTCCAAGTTGAGACTGACGAAGAGACTGGCGAAACTATCCTGAAAGGTATGGGTGAACTTCACCTAGACATCAAGGTAGATATCCTTAAGCGTACATACGGCGTTGACCTAACTGTAGGTGCTCCTCAAGTTGCTTACCGTGAAACTATCACTCAAGCAATTGAAGATAGCTACACGCACAAGAAGCAATCTGGTGGTTCTGGTCAATTCGGTAAGATCGATTACCGTATCAAACCAGGCGAAGCAGGTTCTGGCTTCAAGTTCAACTCTGTAGTTGTGGGCGGTAACGTTCCTAAAGAATTCTGGCCTGCAGTTGAGAAAGGCTTCGCATCTATGATGGAAAACGGCGTACTAGCTGGCTTCCCAACTCTAGACGTTGAAGTTGAACTGTTCGATGGTGGCTTCCACGCAGTCGATTCATCTGCTATCGCATTTGAAATCGCAGCGAAAGGTGCATTCCGTCAATCTATGCCTAAAGCTGGCGCGCAACTTCTTGAGCCTATCATGAACGTTGACGTGTTCACTCCAGACGATCACGTTGGTGATGTTATCGGTGACCTTAACCGTCGTCGTGGCATGATCAAAGATCAACAAGCTGGCGTTACTGGTGTTCGTATTAAAGCTGACGTACCTCTTTCTGAGATGTTCGGCTACATCGGTCACCTACGTACTATCACTTCTGGTCGTGGCCAATTCTCTATGGAATTCGCACAATACGCACCATGTCCAACTAACGTTGCTGACGAAGTGATTGCAAAAGTTAAAGCAGAAAAAGAAGCTGGTAAGTAATTAGCCCTTTTCTCAATTAGCTAAAAAAGCCCCGCAAGTGAAAGCTTGCGGGGCTTTTTATTGCTTGTAACATACTGCGAGATGCGAGATGCGA